>NZ_RZRW01000131.1:0-7905 GCF_003998745.1 Mesorhizobium sp. M7A.F.Ca.US.014.04.1.1
CGTCTGGATCGGCCGGCGCGCCGGCGACAGGAGTTCGAGCGTCAGCGGCACAGTGCCATTGGCGATCGAAGGATGGCGGTCGAGGCCGAACAGCTCCTGTACGCGAATCGCCAGCACCGGCCATTCGCCGTCATAGCGGATAGGCACATGGCTGCCGGACGGAGCGTCGAAATGGGTCGGCGCCAGCGTATCGATCCTGCGCTGCAGATCATGCGGCACGAGGCTGGCCAGCCCGGCCGAGACAACGCCTGCATCGATGGCGGCAAACGATGCCGCGCCGGCGAGGTAAGGCAGCAGCCAGTCGTCGAGGCGCTCGACGAGGGCGTCATCCGCCATATCGGGCCATGGCGCGCCCAGGCCGCGATGCAGCCAGCCAAGCCGCTGGCGCAGCGTTTGCGCCTCCTTGCTCCAGGTCAGCAGCGACAGCCCGTGCTGGCGCACGGCATCGAGGACGGCGCGGTCGGCGTCGGCCCCCGTTGGCGGCGGCAGCATGCGCTCGGCGAGCGTGATGGCGCCAAGGCGCACGGTTTCACGTACACGCACGGCGCGCTTGTCCCGATCGAAGCTCGTTTCACGGCGCGCCTCGATCCTGTCCGCCAACGCGACACGGACATCGTCCTCGCCGATCGCCGCTGCCGCCGTGATGCGCGCATTCTGTGCCTTGCCCTGCAGGTCGGCGACGACCAGAAACGGCTCGCCCGCCAGCGGGTCGGCGGCGTCGAGCATGGCGCCGGAGCCGTTGGCCAGCACGAAACGGCCGCGCTCGCCGCGCGCCTTCGCCACCCGATCCGGCCAGGCGTGCACGAGCAGGGGACCGCCCGCCGCAGCTTCGCTGCCCTTTGCTCCGCCAGCCTGCCTTGCCAGCCTTTCGGCGAGCTGCTTGGCGGCGGTAGCGCGCGGAGATCTTTCCCCGCGAAAACGCATCAGCCGCCGCTCCAGATCGGCGCCGAGGCCACCGAGGCCGCGTTCGGTAAGCAGCACGGCGAACATTGCCGCCTCGAAGGCATGGCCGCTGCCGGCTGCCTCGGCAACCATATGCGCCAACCGCACCGGCAGAGCGAGCTTGCGCATCGCTGCACCCGCTTCCGTCAGGCGCCCCGTCTCGTCGATGGCATCCAGCGCGCGCAGTAGCCCCCTTGCCTCATTGAGGGCCGGAACAGGTGGCGGATCGAGAAAAGCAAGCGCTGACGGATCGGCAACGCCGAAGGCAGCACAATCGAGCAGCAGTCCGGACAGATCGGCCTCAAGGATTTCCGGCGGCGTGAAAGCGGGAAGTGCAGCCGTTTGCTCGGCCCGCCACAGCCGGATGGCGACGCCTGGCTGCGTGCGCCCGGCACGGCCGGCGCGCTGGTCGGCGGAAGCCTTGCTGACACGCACGGTCTCCAGTCGGGTCAAGCCACTGGCCGGCTCATAGCGCGGCAGCCGCGACAGGCCGGAATCGATGACGACGCGCACGCCGTCGATGGTGATCGAGGTTTCGGCTATCGAGGTGGCCAGCACCACCTTGCGGCGGCCCGCCGGCGGCGGCTTGATCGCCGCGTCCTGCGCCTTGCCGTCCAGCATGCCGTAGAGCGGGACGATGTCGGTATCGGTGCCGACCTTGCCGGCCAGCCGTTCGGCGGTGCGCTCGATCTCGCGCTGGCCGGGCAGGAAGGCAAGGACGCTGCCGCTCTCGTCGGCAAGGGCGGCGCGGATCGCCTTGGCCATCGCGTCCTCGATGGCGATGCCGGCCGGCCGTTCGTCATAACGGATATCGACGGGAAAGGCGCGACCCTCGCTTTCGACGACCGGCGCGCCCGACATGAGTTTGGCGACGCGCGCGCCGTCGAGCGTCGCCGACATCACAGCCAAGCGCAGATCCGGCCTGAGCGCCCCCTGCACGTCGAGCGCCAGAGCGAGACCGAAATCGCCGTCGAGCGAACGCTCGTGGAATTCGTCGAAAATGACAGCCGAAACACCGGGCAGTTCGGGATCGTCGAGGATCATGCGCGCCAGCACGCCTTCGGTGACGACCACGATCCTGGTCTTTGCCGAAATGCGGTTTTCCATGCGCATGGCGTAGCCGACGGTGGCGCCGGGTTCCTCACCAAGCAACTCAGCCATCCGGCGAGCGGCGGCGCGAGCGGCGAGGCGGCGCGGTTCAAGCAGGATGATCTTGCCGGCGCCGAGCCAAGGCGCGTCAAGCAGCGCCAGCGGCACCAGCGTGGTCTTGCCAGCGCCGGGCGGCGCCACCAGCACGGCGCTGTTGCCATCGCCAAGCGCTTCCCTCAGCGCCGGCAGCACGACGGACACAGGAAGCTCCGGCAGGGGTTTTGTGGTCATGGCGCCCGCATATCAGCGGTTACGGCCACGGCGCAACCAGAGTCGGTTCAAAGCCGGGTACGCGAAAACGGGTTCCAGCGCACGGTCCCCAGCCGCGCTTCCTCACGCACCATGGTCAACAGGCCGGCGCCGCCAACGACCGCCAGGCCAACCAGCGACAGCCCGTCCGGATATTCCTGGAAAAACAACGCGCCGAGGATCACCGCCCAGGCGATCTGCGAATAATGCGTCGGCGCGACCCGGTTGGCAGGCGCGTATTTCATGGCCAGCAGTTGAAGGAATTGTCCACCTGCTGTGAAGGCACCGGCCGCCGCCAACCACAGCAACTGCTTGCCGTCGGGAACGGTGAACGAGGTGGCGGCGGCACCGATGCCGTTGAACAGCAGGCCGTAGCCGACCAGCACGCCGAGCATGGTGGTGCGCTTTTCCTGCTGCGCCAGCGAGCGCATCAGGATGACGCTGGTGGCGGCGAGGAAGGCAACACCGAAGGCGGCAAGGTGGCCGAGATTGAGCTCGCGAAAGCCCGGCCGCACCACCAGCATGACACCGGCGAAACCGGCGACCACTGCCAGCCAGCGCCAGGGGCCGACCTTCTCCTTGAGGATCACCGTGGAGAGAATGGTGACGCAGAGCGGCGCCAGGAATATCAACGCATAGGACTCGGCCAGCGGAATGGTGGTGAAGGCGTAGACACTGAGCACGCCGGAAGCGATGCCCGCCCAGGCACGCGCCTGCACCGCCCATGGCCTTCTGGTGCGCCAGAAATCGCGCCAGCGTTCGCCCGCGGGCCGCGTGAAGAACAGGAAGAAGCCCGCGAACAAGGTTATGAAAAAGCCGATCTCGAAGATCGTGAGCTGACCGCCCAGGCTTTTGACAACGGCATCGCTACCCGAATAGCTTGCGTAGGCGATCAGGGCGAGCAGGATTCCGTTCGTCACGTTGTTCCAATTCCGGGGAGAGAGTGGTTTGAAAATCCTGGCGCTCGGTGCGCATCCGGACGACATCGAGATCTTCATGTTCGGTACGATGGCCGCCTATGCTGCGCAAGGCGCAGAACTCACTTTTGCCATGGCCACCGATGGTGCCAGGGGCGGCACAAGTGATCCCGCTGTTCTCGCTCGTGTCCGTCGCGACGAAGCAACGGCCGCGGCCGCGCTGGTAGGCGCAGTGCCACGCTTCCTCGACTTCCCGGACGGCGAGCTGGTGGCCGATGCAGCGCTGATTGGAGCTCTGAAAGCACTGATCGGTCAAATCGGCCCGGATCTGGTGATCACGCATGCGCCCAACGATTATCATGCAGACCATCGCGCGCTGTCGGACGGCGTTCGTATCGCGGCGTCTTTCGCCGTCCCAGTGCTGCATGCCGACACGATGGGCGGCACCGGTTTCTCGCCGACGCACTATGTCGACATTTCCGCCCATGCCGACGTCAAGGCCGAGGCGATCCGCATGCATCAATCGCAGGATCCCGACCGCTTCGTCGACATTGCGCGGACACAGAACGCCTTTCGCGCCGGCCAGTGCAACGGCGCGCAAGGCTCATCGGCCGAAGCCTTCCGTTTCGAACCGTCGTTCCCGTTCGCCGATATCCGCGCGCTGCTGCCGCCGGCGCCGGCGATCCGCAAGGTGATGGTGAGCACCAGAAGGGTAGATTGAAAGCCGAGGCTGCCCCACGTCCCGGTCAGAATCGGCCTGAACAGCTTCGGTAAACCAGCCAGCGACCCGCGCTTTTCCCAACGTTTTCAGACATCGCCATAAGCATGCTGCGGCGCAGCAACGAATTCGCTTGCCTTGTTTAGTAAAAATTGCATCACTAAACAAATTACTAAACATCTGCAGCGCAACCGCGCCGCCATGTTTGGGCCCCTGAGGAGAGGGGTTGAGGGCTTTTTGAAACCGTCATCCGGGCGCGTTTCGCAAATGGGAGGAAGTCATGAAATCGAGCTTGAAACTGGCGTTGGGACTGACCTCGGCAATCACAGCGTCGACAGCCGTCGCGAACGTCGCGCACGCTGAAGACCTGACCCTGTGCTGGGCCGCCTGGGACCCGGCCAACGCGCTTGTCGAACTGTCCAAGGATTTTACCAAGGAAACCGGTATCGGCATGAAATTCGAGTTCGTGCCGTGGACCAACTATGCCGACCGTTTCCTCAACGAGCTCAACTCGCACGGCAAATTGTGCGACCTGATCATCGGCGACAGCCAGTGGATCGGCGGCGCTGCCGAGAACGGCCATTACGTCAAGCTGAACGACTTCTTCGACAAGGAGAAGATCAGCATGGACGATTTCGTGCCGGCAACCGTCGTCGGCTATTCGGAATGGCCGAAGAACACGCCGAACTACTGGGCGCTGCCGGCCATGGGCGACGTCGTCGGCTGGACCTACCGCAAGGACTGGTTCTCCAAGCCGGAGCTGCAGAAGGAATTCAAGGAGAAGTACGGTTGGGACCTCGGCCCGCCAACCACTTTCGACCAGTTGAAGCAGGTCGCCGAGTTCTTCCAGAAGCGCGAGATCGACGGCAAGACCGTCTATGGCGCCTCGATCTACACCGAGCGCGGCTCCGAAGGCATCACCATGGGCGCCATGGACGTGCTCTACAGCTATGGCTTCCAATACGAAAACCCCAAGAAGCCCTATGAAATGGAAGGCTTCGTCAACTCCGACAAGTCGGTCAAGGGGCTGGAGTTCTACAAGGCGCTCTATGATTGCTGCACGCCGCCCGGTGCCTCGAACAGCTACATGGGCGAAGGCGTCGATGCCTTCAAATCCGGCCAGGTGGCGATGCACATGAACTTCGCCTTCACATGGCCGGGCCTGCAGAAGGACGAGAATGTCGGCGGCGACAAGATCGGTTACTTCGTCAACCCGAAGGGTCCCGACGGCGAGCAGTTCGCCCAGCTCGGCGGCCAGGGTATCTCCGTGGTGTCCTATTCCGACAAGCAGGAGGCGGCGCTGAAATACATCAAGTGGTTCGCCAACAAGGACGTGCAGGCCAAATGGTGGTCGCTCGGCGGCTATTCGTGCCTCAACGCGGTGGTCAAGGATCCGAAGTTCCCGGCCAGCCAGCCCTATGCGCAGACCTTCCTCGACTCGATGGCCATCGTGAAGGACTTCTGGGCCGAGCCGAGCTACGCCCCGCTGCTGCAGGCTTCGCAGAAACGCTTCCACGACTATGTCGTCGCCGGCCAGGGTTCGGCCAAGGATGCGCTCGACGGCCTGGTCAAGGACTGGACCCAGGTCTTCCAGGACGATGGCAAGATGTAACCAGCTCCTCCCGAGCTAAGCCAAGCATCCCGTGCCGCCCCTTGGCACGGGATGCAGTTCAGATAAATTCCATGACAGAGACGACCAAGTGACCGAAGCAGGACTCACCATGCTCAATCGGACCGCGGAGAACGTTGCCCGGGCGACCCCGGAACCGTTGGCCCGCAAGGTCCGGGGCATCAGCGACAAGGGCCTCGCCTGGCTGTTCATCTCGCCGACGATCCTGTTGCTGCTGGCCATCAACATCTTCCCGCTGTTCTGGGCGATCTATCTGTCGTTCACCAACTACCGGGCCAACCGCCCGAACGAGGTGGTGAAAAATCTCGGCCTTGCCAACTACCAGCGCATCCTCGGCGACAAGGACATCTGGATCGCCATGCAGACGACCGCGCATTTCGTGTTCTGGACGATCCTTTTGCAGACGCTGATCGGCTTCACGCTGGCCTGGCTGATCGACAGGAAGTTCCGAGGCCACGCCTTCTGGACGACGCTGATCCTGGTGCCGATGATGCTGTCGCCGGCGGTAGTCGGCAATTTCTGGCGCTTCCTCTATGAGCCGCAGATCGGCCTGTTCGCCTATGCGATCTCCTTCGTCACGAGGATCCCGCCGACCAATATTCAGATGCTCTCCAACGTGTCGCTGGCGCCCTGGTCGATCATCATCGTCGATACCTGGATGTGGACGCCCTACGTGATGCTGATCTGCCTCGCGGGCCTACGCTCCATCCCCGAATACATCTACGAGGCGGCCGAGGTCGACCGCGCCTCGAACTGGCGGCAGTTCTGGTCGATCACGCTGCCGATGGCGCTGCCCTTCATCATGCTGGCGGTGCTGTTTCGCGGCATCGAGAACTTCAAGATGTTCGACATGGTCAATCTGTTGACCGGCGGCGGGCCGGGCTCGACGACCGAGGTCGCCTCGATAACGCTGAAGCGGCAGGCTTTCGAAAGCTGGCGCACCGGTTATTCCTCGGCCTTCGCCATCATCCTTTTCGTGGCGGTGTTCGGCCTGGCCAACATCTACGTCAAGGCGCTCAACAAGGTGAAGCAGAGATGAGCCTGACCACAGCCCATTCGGTCGTCGCACCGAGCAGCAACTCGAAACGGATCGCCGGCACGATCATCGTGCTTTACGCACTGATCTCGATCGTGCCGCTGCTGTGGATCTTCGCCACCAGCTTCAAGACGCCGCCGGATTCGATTGCCTATCCGCCCAAGATCCTGTTCCAGCCCAGTCTTGAGGGCTACTGCAATTTGTTCACGACGCGGACCCGGCAGACGCCGGAATACATCAACTCGCTGGGTCCGGCGACGGGCTTCTGCGACGAGACCACGCGCAAGCGCAACATGGTGATCGCCGGTCCGTCCAACTTCCTGCCGCGCTTCGTCAATTCGCTGATCATCGCCTTCGGTTCGACCTTCTGCGCCGTGTTCTTAGGCACGCTGTCGGCCTACGGCTTCTCACGCTTCAAGGTGCCGCTCGCCGACGACCTCCTGTTCTTCATCCTGTCGACGCGCTTCATGCCGCCGATCGCCGTCGCCATTCCGATCTATCTGATGTACCGCGAGCTTGGCCTGTCGGACACCGCGCTCGGCATGATCCTGCTCTATACGGCGGTCAACGTGTCGCTGGCTGTCTGGCTGCTGAAGGGCTTCATCGACGAGATCCCGCGCGAATATGAAGAAGCGGCAATGATCGACGGCTACACGCGGCTGCAGGCCTTCTGGCGCACCGTGCTGCCGCAGGCGACGACCGGCATAGCCGCGACCGCCATCTTCTGCCTGATCTTCGCCTGGAACGAGTATGCGTTCGCAGCTCTCCTGACCTCCGGCACGGCGCAGACCGCGCCGCCCTTCATCCCGACCATCATCGGCGAAGGCGGCCAGGACTGGCCGGCGGTCGCGGCCGGCACGACGATCTTCCTGGTGCCGATCCTGGTTTTCACCATCCTGCTTCGCAAGCAATTGCTGCGCGGCATCACCTTCGGCGCGGTGCGCAAATGAGCTTGACCAAGCCTGGGAACCGCAAATCGCGCTGGCCGGCCTGGGCACGGCGCGGGCTGATGGAAAACATCGCGACAGCGCTGATCGCCATCGGCTTCCTGATGCTGTTCCAGCCCTTCGCGCTGTCGCTCTACACCTACTCCTTCATCACCATGCTCGCCGGCACCGTGATGTTCATCATCGTCTCCAAATTCCCGGAATAATCATGGCCGAAATCCGTGTCCAGCACCTGAGAAAGGCCTTCGGCGATTTCGTCGCCGTGCAGGATTCCAACTTCGTCGTCGAGGATGGCGAGTTCTTCGTCATGCTCGGCC
>NZ_RZRW01000131.1:7915-11767 GCF_003998745.1 Mesorhizobium sp. M7A.F.Ca.US.014.04.1.1
CCCGTCCGGCTGCGGCCAGACGACGACCTTGCGCATGAACGCGGGGCTTGAGCTGCCGACCGGCGGCCAGATCCTGCTCGGCGGCGACGACGTCACCATGCTGCGGGCCCGCGAGCGCGACATCGCCTTCGTCTTCCAGCTGTTCGCGCTCTATCCGCACATGAATGTGCGCAAGAACATCGGCTTCCCGCTGCTGGCGCAAGGCATGCCTTCGGCCGAAATCCGCACGCGGGTCGAGGAAACGGCGAAGCTGCTGCGCATCGACCATCTGCTCAACAAATCCGTCTCCGGACTTGCCGGCGGCGACCGCCAGCGCGTCGCGCTCGGCCGCGCCATCGTGCGGCGGCCAAAATGCTTCCTGATGGATGAGCCGCTGGGAACCCTTGACACCGAATTCCGCGATTTGATGGTCCACGAGCTGCGCGAACTGCACAACCGCATCCATGCCACGACGGTCTATGTCACGCACGACCAGATGGAAGCGATGTCGATGGCCGACAAGATCGCGGTGATGAACCATGGCGTCATCGAGCAGTTCGGAAGCCCGCGCGAAATCTATGACCGCCCGGCGACCATGTTCGTCGCCGACTTCATCGGCTCGCCACCGATGAACTTTTTGGGATTTGGCGGCGGGCTCGCCAAGGGCGCCAGGGAGATCATCGTGCAAGGCGCGAAGGTCGCGGTGCCGGAGGTGCGCGAGGACATCGCACCTGGCGACATGGCGCTCGGCATCCGCCCTGAACACATCCGCTTCGACGACGCCTCAAAATTGCGCGGCGCCATCTACGGCACCGAATATCTCGGCACCACGCAGATCGTCGCGGTGGAGACGGCGGATGGCATCATCAAGGCACGCGTACCGGCCGAAATCAGGCTCGCCACCGGCGACCATGTCGGCCTGACGCTGAGCAGCGCGCGGCTGTCGCTGTTCGAGAAGGGATCGGGCCGCGCGGTGAGAACCGCGATCCACGATGTCGCCTCGGAACGGAGGGCCCAGCATGGCTGAGGTGCACATCAAGAACGTGACCAAGAGTTTCGGCGACCATGTCGCCGTCGACGGCCTCGACCTGCACATAGCAGATGGTGAATTCGTCGTGCTGCTCGGGCCAACCGGGGCCGGCAAGACGACGACGCTGCGGCTCATCGCCGGGTTGGAACGGCCAGACAGCGGCACGATCGAGATCGGCGGACACAATGCCACGACGCTGTCGCCGGCCGAGCGCGACACCGCCTTCGTCTTCCAGCAATATTCGCTCTATCCGCATCTGTCGGTGTTCGACAATCTCGCCTTTCCGCTGCGCTCGCCGGCGCGGAAAATGCCGGAAGACCAGATCCGCCGCCGGGTCGAGGAGGTGGCGAAGATGGTGCGCATCCATCACAAGCTCGCCAACCGCTCGACCAAGCTTTCGGGCGGCGAAATGCAGCGCGTCGCCATCGGCCGCGCGCTGGTGCACAAACCGTCCATCTATCTGATGGACGAGCCGCTGTCATCGCTCGACGCCAAGCTGCGGGCGGATCTGCGGCTCGAGCTGAAGCGCATCCAGACCGAGCTCGGCGCCACCATGCTTTACGTCACCCACGACCAGATCGAGGCGATGACGATGGCAGACCGCATCGGCATCCTCACCGAGGGCGTGCTGGTGCAGATCGGCTCGCCGCGCACCATCTATTCAGAGCCGGCAAACCTGCATGTCGCGGCGAGGCTCGGCCAGCCGGCGATCAATCTTCTGCCGACCGGGCTGCTGCCTGACGGCGGCGCACCGGCCGGCACCAAGACGATCGGCGCGCGCACCGAGCATCTGACGATCGCGAAGGCCGCGAATGGCCATGCTGACGGCGTTGTCGACTGGGTCGAGCATCTCGGTGACCAGAACCATTTGCATGTGACGGTAGGCACCAAGAAACTGGTGACGCTGACCGATCCCGACACGGATCTGGCGCAGGGCGACAAAGTGGTGATCCGCTACCGGGCGCCGCTGTATTTCGGCGCCGATGGACAGCGATTGATGTGAGCGGTTTTCGGTGATTCAGCACCGGTTTTGACTTTGCCAGTACGGGACGAATCGATGAAGCACTTTTTCAATCGCAGGGAAACGATCGTCACCGAGGCGCTGGACGGCCTGCTACGAACCATTGGCTCCGGCGATCTCGCGCGCCTCGACGGCTATCCCGAGATCAAGGTCGTCCTGCGCGCCGACTGGGACAAGACGAAAGTCAGTGTCGTCTCCGGCGGCGGGGCCGGGCACGAGCCTTCACATGCCGGTTTCGTCGGCAGGGGCATGCTGACGGCGGCGGTTTCGGGCGAGATCTTTGCCTCGCCAAGCGTCGAAGCGGTGCTGGCCGCCATTCGCGCGGTCACCGGCCCGGCCGGCTGCCTGCTGATCGTCAAGAACTACACCGGCGACCGTCTCAATTTCGGCCTGGCGGCAGAGAAGGCGCGCGCCGAAGGGTTTCGTGTCGAGATGGTCATTGTCGCCGACGATATCGCTTTGCCCGACATCACCCAGCCGCGCGGCGTTGCCGGCACCTTGTTCGTGCACAAGATATCAGGCCACCTGTCGGAAGCCGGCCACGATCTGGCTGAAATCGCGGCAGCGGCGCGGGCGGCGGCTAAGGACATAGTTTCGCTCGGCATGTCGCTGTCGTCCTGCTCGATCCCGGGCCAGCCGCACGAAGACAGATTTGGCGAGAACGATGGCGAACTCGGCCTTGGCATTCACGGCGAGCCGGGCGTCGAGCGGATTGCGGTGCAGAGCGCCGACAGGCTGGTGGCGATCATGGCGGAGCGCCTCGCGGCACGGCTTGATCCCAAGGCCACCTACGCCTTGCTGATCAACAATCTCGGCTCCGTGCCGCCGCTGGAAATGTCCGTTATCGCCAATGCGGTGCTTGCCTCGCCGTTGGCCAAAACCATCAAACTGACGATCGGGCCGGGCCCGCTGATGACGGCGCTCAACATGAACGGCTTCTCGCTGTCGCTGATCCGGCTGGATGCGGCGCGCGAAACCGCCTTGCAGGCGCCGGTCGGCCCGCATGCCTGGATACCGGCAAAGCCGGTTGTTTCACCTGCCGTCGTGCCGATGGCGAAAGCGGCCGGACAAAGCGTGGCACGCAAGCCCAGCCAGGATGCGCGGACCCGGTCTCTTCTCGTTACCATCTGCGAAAGGCTGATCGCGCTCGAAGCGACTTTGAACGGACTGGACGCCAAAACAGGCGACGGCGACACCGGTTCGACGGTGGCGACCGGCGCGCGCAGTGTTCTCGAGCGGCTCGACACGCTGCCGCTTGCCGAGCCTGCAGCCACCCTTGGCGCGATAGGCGACATTCTGAGCGCGTCGATGGGCGGCTCCAGCGGCGTGCTGCTGTCGATCTTCTTCACGGCGGCGGCGCAGGCTCTGGGCGGCGGCGCGAGCCTGCCCAGAGCGTTGCTTGCCGGCCTTGAACGGATGACCTTTTATGGCGGCGCCAGAATTGGCGATAGAACCATGGTCGATGCGCTGGAGCCGGCGCTCAAAGCACTCGACGCGAACGGCCTGGAGGAGGCGGCAACAGCAGCCCGCCATGGTGCCGAGGCCACGGCCGCCATGGACAAGGCAAAAGCCGGGCGGTCGGCCTATGTCGGCAGCAAGCTGCAAGGTGTGGTCGACCCCGGCGCTCACGCGGTGGCCGAAGTCTTCGCGGCGGCCGCGGCATTGCATGAAGCGGCCTGACGTATGCTCCAGTTGTCGAATGACCGTTCTTTCGATACTGCGGGCAAGATGGAAACCGGGAATGCGGGTGACATGGCGGCGTTGAACCTTGCCCGGCTGATCGCGGCCGCCGCGGATACGATCGCCGCGAATGCCGAGGAAT
>NZ_RZRW01001309.1:0-651 GCF_003998745.1 Mesorhizobium sp. M7A.F.Ca.US.014.04.1.1
GCGCTATTGTCGGTCAGGTCGTTCTTCCCAGAGCCGTCAAGCGAAGCCTCGCTGTCGCCCTCACCGTCAAAGTCCCAAGCACCGCCGGCTCGCTTGCCATTGGGACGTTTGATGAAGGCGGGAACTTCCAGGTCGCCAACTTCCTCCGCGTCGAGACGCCAGTGGTGGAACGTCCCCACGGCGCCGTCGGGCCGTCCGGGAGGTAAATCTCTCTAGTCGCAGTACTTGCCGGCTAGGCCAGTGAGTGGCTGCCGGTGAATTGAGTTCGAAGCCAACAGGAGCCAGTCATGGCCCGTGCCTCTGAAGTTCTTTTTGTCGATCCTTCAGTTTCCGACCTCCAGGCAATTCTCGGCAGCGGGGGACCCGAGGTTCAAGCGATTGTGCTCAACGGCCGCCGACCGGCGGCGCGGCAGATCGCTGCCGCGCTCGCGGGGCACGCAGGGCTCGAAGCGGTGCACGTCATTGCACATGGTGGGTCTGGGCGTGTCGGCTTCACAGCAGGGGAGTGGTCATCTGCTACATTGCAGGAAGAGGCCGAGGATCTTGCCGCAATCGGCCGGGCGCTTGCCACAGACGGCGAGCTGCGGCTGTGGAGCTGCGAGACGGCGTCGGGGGAGGCGGGCGAGACCTTCGGGGCGGATCTGGGAGAGG
>NZ_RZRW01001310.1:0-650 GCF_003998745.1 Mesorhizobium sp. M7A.F.Ca.US.014.04.1.1
CGAAATGGGCTGTCCGGCAGTGGAGCATGAATGCCGCCTCGCTGTCGTAAATCTCGTAGAGCAGGACCCGGTCGGGCTCGCCGCGCGCCTGCGTCACATCAAAGCGGCGGCAGCCGGCTTCGCTGCGAACCGACGCGGTCGCGTTGGCGTCCACGAGCTCTCGGAATCTGCCCCGGGCACCCGGCTTGAGGCGGAAATCGACCCAGACCACGAAGCCGCTCATCCCTTGCCACCCGCAATTTCAAGATAGCGTCTGGAGACATATTCCAGATGCCTGCGCATAGCCGCTTCGGAGGCGTCTGGATCGCGCGCGGCGACGGCATCAAAGATTTCGCGATGAGCCTCGTAGGCCTTTCGGTCTTCACCTTTGGCCAAAGTTGTGCGCCGCTGTTCCAGCAGCCATTCGGCCAACGCCGCGTGAATGGCTGTGAAGATACGATTGCGGGTGATCACCGCCAGCACGTAGTGGAAGTCCACATCGGTGCGCTCGAAGCGCGTCAGGTCCCCGATCGACTGCCGGTTGATTTCGAGCGCCTCCTTGAGGCCCTCAATATCCTCTGACGTGGCATTGATGGCGGCGTTGCGGGCAAGCCCGACTTCGAAAAACAAACGCGCGCTCTGGAAGTCATGAACCCCGCCAGGGGCCGAAA
>NZ_RZRW01001311.1:0-650 GCF_003998745.1 Mesorhizobium sp. M7A.F.Ca.US.014.04.1.1
CTATTATGGTGGGCTGCTTGTCTACGAACTTGGCGTGAACGTCGCCAAGACCACGATTGCTGGTTGACTGGCACGCGCCCGGTTATTTGCAGCCCCAGCTTGGGTCATTTGTCTCGAGGGCAAAATGATTCAGATCAAGGCCCATCGCTCATGCGGCATCTAGGAAGCTGGGGAATGGAAATATCTCCGGAGAGCGACCATGCAAGCCGAAGCCATAATGAGCAAGCCAGTCATCTGCACGGACCCGTCTGCCTCGATCGCCGAGGTGGCCGGGCTGATGCTGTCCAAAAAGATCAGCGGCCTCCCTGTCATTAGTGGCGATGGCACGCTGGTGGGGATTGTCAGCGAAGGCGATTTCCTGCAGCGAGGAGAACTGGGCACGCAACAGAAGCGCTCGCGCTGGCTGGAGCTTCTGGTCAGCCCCGGAAAAGCCGCCGACGAATATGTCCGGGCCAATGGTCGACGGATCGAAGAGGTGATGTCCGACAGCGTCGTCACTGCATCTCCTGCCGCGTCACTCGCCGAGATCGTCGATCTCATGATGCACCACCACGTTAAACGCATTCCGATCGTGAAAGGTAGGAGAGTCGTCGGCATTATTACCCGCTCTGATATTCTGCGGGCATTGCTCAGCCTCCTTCCAGATGCCG
>NZ_RZRW01001312.1:0-648 GCF_003998745.1 Mesorhizobium sp. M7A.F.Ca.US.014.04.1.1
CCATGCCTTCCTCCCGAAGCCTGAACGCCGATAGACTTGCCGCTGTTTCCTCAATCTTCCAGCGGCATAACAGATGTCCTCCGCGCTGCTATCTTGCTCTTGTTGCCCCGCTGTCAAATGGTCTGAAGTGCTTGTACCATCCAGGAGTCGGAGCGCAGCTCATTCGCTCATCGCATGAAGCGCATCATGCCTGACGATTTCGATGCTGCGCAGGCTGAGCAGGCGGATGACGCCCTTGTCCTTCAGCCGGGTGAAGATCCGCGATACCGTCTCGATGGTGAGGCCAAGATAATCGCCGATATCCATGCGCGACATCGGAAGTTCGACCTGCCGCAATCCGCCCTGGCGCTCCGACAGGTCGACCAGGAACGCGGCGACGCGTTCGATGGCGCTCTGGCGACCGAGGACCAGCAGGTGTTCCTGCGCTCTGGTCAACCCCTTCAGCGCCAGAGGCAACAACTGATGGGACATATCCGCTCCAGCTGTGAGGCGGAAGACGCGGACACCGGTGGAATTGACCGCTTCAGCAAAGAAATGGTGCGTCGTGTCGGCTTCGAAGCCGAATGTCTCTCCGGCGAGATGAAAGGCACTGATCTGCCGGCGGCCGTCAGCAAGCAGGCGGTAGACGCGGACGGCCGCCGGCAGATC
>NZ_RZRW01001313.1:0-647 GCF_003998745.1 Mesorhizobium sp. M7A.F.Ca.US.014.04.1.1
CTTTTGTGTCGGGCGACGCGCTCGTAGCGATAGGGCAGGCCGAGCGCTTCGACCTCGATGCGGATATCGTGGATTTCCAGCACCGCGGCCTGCGACTGCGGCCGGCGCACAAAGCTGCCTGAGCGGCGGCGGCGCTCGATCAGTCCGGCCTTGGCAAGCTGCGACAGCGCCTTGTTCACCGTCATGCGCGAGCAATTGTATTGCACGCTCAACTCATGCTCGAACGGGATGCGATGACCGGGCGCCCAGGCGCCGGACAGGATTTTCTCGCTGATGTCGGAGAGGATGCGCTGGTGCAGCGAGCCGCCGCCTTCCGCCTCCACTGTACCGGCCATGCTCATGCCGAAAGCGCCGTCATCACGTTGCGAAAACGCTCAGCGATGGCCTCTCGCTTCACATGCCTGCCGCCGCTGACCTGTTTGCGGCCATGCACCCAGACGCAGTCGACCTTGCTGCCATTGGCGAAGATCCAGGCGTCGAGGATCGCGTCGCCACTCTTGCCGGCCAGCGAGGGATTTTTGGGATCGAGCGAGACAAGATCGGCGGATGCGCCGGCGGCGATCGCGGAAGCACCGGCGCCAAGCGCGACGCTGCCACCGTCGAGCGCGGAGTCGAACAGTGCGCGGCGGGCCGAGCCGCCTGCCACC
>NZ_RZRW01001314.1:0-646 GCF_003998745.1 Mesorhizobium sp. M7A.F.Ca.US.014.04.1.1
AGATAGTAGGGATGCATGGCGGCCACGGTTTCGGCGAAGGAATAGACCAGGAAGCCCTGCTCGTCGTATTCACGCCACATCAGGCCCTGCATGACGCCGGAAACCCACATGACGGCGGCGTAGACAACGATCCCCAGGGTCGCCAGCCAGAAGTGCCAGGTGACGAGCCTCAGCGAGTAGAGCCGCTCACGGTTCCAGAGCTTCGGCACCATGAAGTAGATTGCGCCGAACGAGATCATGCCGACCCAGCCGAGCGCACCGGAGTGCACGTGGCCAATGGTCCAGTCGGTGTAATGCGACAGCGAGTTGACCGTCTTGATCGACATCATCGGACCTTCGAAGGTCGACATGCCGTAGAAGGCGATGGCCATCACCATCATACGGATGATGGGGTCTGTGCGCAGCTTGTCCCAGGCGCCGGACAGCGTCATCAGGCCGTTGATCATGCCACCCCATGACGGCATCCACAGCATGATCGAGAACACCATGCCGAGCGTCTGCGCCCAATCGGGCAGGGCGGTGTAGTGCAGGTGATGCGGCCCGGCCCAGATGTAGAGAAAGATGATCGCCCAGAAATGGATGATCGACAGCCGATAGGAATAGACCGGCCGGTTCGCCTGCTTGGGCACGAAGTAATACATCATGC
>NZ_RZRW01001315.1:0-644 GCF_003998745.1 Mesorhizobium sp. M7A.F.Ca.US.014.04.1.1
AGAGCGGCACCTGGTTCCGCCGCGCCGCCGCCTGCAGGCGCTGGACGTTGGCGAGGATCGTGGGAAAGCCCTCGACGAGGTAGCGCGGGTCCTGCCGGTGCTCTTCCTGCAGGTCGATGAAGATCGCGGCCACCGTGCCGGGCTTGAGGGAGATGGGCGTTTTCATGCGGCGCCTGCGTGATGCATGGGCGAGGCAGTCAAAGACCCTTCCGTATGCCGGCGGGACAGAGGGGGGCGCCAGGCAACGAGGCGCTCATTGGTTGCCCGTATCAAACCTGCGTCTCCAGAAACTCGTCCTCATAAGGAAAGCGCGACAGAAGCTCCGTGCCCGTCTCGGTGATCAGGATCTCGTCCTCCAGCTTGACGCCCTCGCGGCCGCCCTTTTCGCCGATATAGCTTTCGACGCTCACCACCATGCCTGGCACGATATGGCCGTCGCGGCCATAGGTCTCGTAATCCATGGCATGCGCGATGAACGGCGTTTCGCCATGCATGCCGACGCCGTGCATGACCGAGGTGTAGCGCTGGTCGACGAAACGGTCGGGGATCTTCCACGCCTGCTCGGCGATCTCGCGGAAGGCCATGCCGGGCTTGACGATCGAAATGTTGTGCTGAACCTGATCGTGCGCCATGCGGTAGAGCGA
>NZ_RZRW01001316.1:0-639 GCF_003998745.1 Mesorhizobium sp. M7A.F.Ca.US.014.04.1.1
CGGAGCCATGATCTTAACGAAAGGCAGAACCAAAAAACCCGCCTTGGGCGGGAAGTTGGCGCAACTCAGCACCAGAAGTAGCGACCGGCAACACCATGGTTCGCAGTTTCGTTCAGCTCGCGAACCACCGCCTTTCTATACCATTGTGCGACATTGTACACGACGGTGCCATTGTCCGTGCACTTCAGTCCGGCATCGATTGTGCTATAACGGCCGGTAAACGGCTACGAAGCCGGTAAAGGCAGTCAGTTGCATCGCGCTCCTGTCCTCCGTCCGAGTCATCCTCACGGCAAGTTCGACGCCAGTAGTCAAAATGCGAAGGCACGATTGTGGCCGACAGCAGACCGTCAGCTGTAAATCTAATCGGACATCCAGGTAGTCGGCGCTCGGCCGGACAAAGGGCGCGACGGAGGTGAAGCGAAAAGTGCAATGCTGAACTTGCTGAAAAATAGTTTCGGGCTTCACCAGATTACCGACCGGTCGATCTCGCCGATGCCGCCCGGCCTTGTCAGCGCCATTGCCATCTCCAAGTCTCGGCGAAGCAGGTTGATACAATGGGTTGCGCCCTCGGCACCATCGGTTGCCAGGTCGTAGACATAGGGGCGGCCAATCATGACTGCGGTTGCACCAGGGCAAGCG
>NZ_RZRW01001317.1:0-639 GCF_003998745.1 Mesorhizobium sp. M7A.F.Ca.US.014.04.1.1
CAATGGGCCCGAGCCGTCGCGGCCAGTGAGCGCCGCGTTGTCAGCCCAAAAGGCCGCAGTACGCGCGAGCAGACGCTCGAAATCTGCGCCAAGGAAGGCTGCGAAGATCTCGGCGACGCCACCACCGTAGCGACCCTGGCGTAGCAGGCTGGTCGCCATCGCCGGCAGCCCGGCCAGCTGGTACGCGCCGGCGGCAAGCATGCCGACTGGCACATCGCGTGTCACCGGATCGGAGGATCGCGCGAGCCATTCGAGCAGCTCGGCCGCGCGACGATAGCAGCTAAGCGATTCCGGCGAGTCCTCACCATCAATCTCACGGAAGATCCCGGCGCCATGCAGAAGTCGCCGCGCATCATCGAACTGCTCATGCGATTCTCGCGGCCCCCACGCGATCGGCGGCACCAGCCACGAGGTTTGCAGGCTTCGGACGAACAGACGTGCCTGCGCGGGCGTCAGCTCATTCTCGGCGCCGCGATCGGAGCGAATGTTCATTGCGAGGGCGCGCCGTTGCTCGTCGAGCCGCGCCATCAGGGATTGACCCAAAGCGAGCGATAGAGCCGCTCGATGAGGTCGACGCCCCCCTCGACAACCAGCTCGATCACTTGGAGTGGCCGTCCTGCGGTGTATTCCACTGGCGGT
>NZ_RZRW01001318.1:0-639 GCF_003998745.1 Mesorhizobium sp. M7A.F.Ca.US.014.04.1.1
CGCCAAGCCCGGCGCGGCTGGTCTGCACGCGTTTGGCGATCATCTCCATGGCGTGATCTTGCCCCACAACCCGTTCCGAAAGCGTGGCGGCGAGCTTGAGCGCCTTTTCGGTCTGGCTGGACAGCATCCGTCCGGTCGGGATCCCGGTCCAGTCCTGGACCACGGCGGCCACTGCATTGCGGTCAACCGAGGGCAGAATCAGCGGTGTCTCGCCTTGTGCCGCTGCCAATTCGGCCATCAGTGCGCGCAATCGGGCGAGATCGGCGGCAGGATCGGCAGCGGCCTGTGTCTCCGCGTCCGTCTGGGCGGCCTTGGGCGGCTCAGTCTCTGACGACTCCGCTACCTTGGTCTTTTCTGCGTTCGCCGCTGCCGGTTCGGCATCGGCCCCAACGGTGGCCGCATCGAGCGCCACACCCTCGCCGCGCAGCCTGGCGCGCAGTTCGAGTATCTCGGCGACGAGCACCTTTTCACGATCCCAACGCTGCTGCGCCGCAGCCAGGGTGATCTCACTTTCGGCAAGCCCGGTGTCGACGCGCGCCTGCCGTTCAGCCACCTCGATGCCGATCGCGGCCTCGCGCCCGATGATGCCGCGCTCGACCTCCAGAGCCTGGCGGCGGCGCATGATGTCCTCGACCTCGG
>NZ_RZRW01000132.1:0-11762 GCF_003998745.1 Mesorhizobium sp. M7A.F.Ca.US.014.04.1.1
GCGGAGACCGTGCGCCATGAACAACCTTTCCGGCCGTAGCGCCATCGTGACCGGCGGTTTCTCGGGCATGGGCTTCGCCATTGCCACGGCTTTGGCCGAGGCTGGGGCCAATGTCGCCGTCGGCTCCTACATCGCGCCTGCCGGCGCCGACAGATCCGATGCCGCCTACTATCCGGCCGCCGACGAGATCGAGCGCGTGCGCTCGGCCCTTGCCGCTCATGGAACGAAAGTTCACGCCGCACACCTTGACGTTCGCGACAGCGACGTCACCAACCGTTTCGCGGCTGACGCCGAGACGGCCATCGGCCCCGCCGACATTCTGGTCAACGCCGCCGGCACCACCGCCGAGCAGCCGGTCTGCGGCCATTCCGACGCGCTTTGGGACAAGATCGTCGACACCAACCTGACCGGCGCCTTCCGCGTCACGCGTGCCGTGCTGCCGGGTATGATCGAGCGCGGCTGGGGCCGCATCGTCAACATTGGCTCGACGGCCGCCTTGGTCGGGTGGAAGGACAACCCGGCCTACTGCGCGTCCAAGGCCGGCCTGCTGGGTCTCACCCGCTGCGTGGCGCTGGAAGGGGCGGCGCATGGCGTCACCTGCGTTATGATCAGCCCGACCTGGGTCGAGACCGAACTGATGCGCCGCAATGTGGCGCAGGTCGTGGAGCGCGAAGGCAAGGGGCGCACGCCAGAGGAAGCGATGGCCGAGATCGCCAGGGGCAACCCGCAGCAGCGCCTGCTGCAGCCGCGGGAGATCGCCGCACTGGCGGTCTTCCTGTGCTCCGATCTCGCCAAGGGCATCACCATGGAGAACATCCAGATCACCGGCGGAGCGCTTTGGTAGCGCTCCAGCGGGGTGCTTGCGAAAGTCCAACTGACGGGGACTGAAAAGGACCAGTGTCTAAAAAGGCGCCGGCATCAGGCGGGGCGCTTCCGCTTGCGACGACCGCCTTAGGACGGATTTTTCGCACGCGCCCTGCATCTCGCATGTGCGAAAAGTTCTTTCGCATCTGCGAGAAAAGGTGTTTACTGCTCTTGTAGCACTCGCCATTCTCACAGGCTGACTCTAGATGAAAGTAGCCGGTCTTCGGCCATTCCTGATAGCAGTGTTGGCGGCAGCTGGGTTAAATGGGCTCACTGATCGCTGTGCGCTTGCCGGGGAATCGGAGTTGCACAGCGCGCGGCTGGTTGGTCGCTTTTTGGCGACCGGAACCCAAGCCACATTTGAATGGCCGGGAACTGCCATCGAGGTTGAATTCCAAGGGGCATGGCTCGACGTAGTGCTTGACGACACAGGCCGCAACAGCATGGTCGTTGATGTTGACGGTGCTGTATCCCGCCTTGACTTGAAGAAGGGCGAACACACCTACAGAGTCGTATTGGATACGGTGGCCGCCCGGCACGCCGTGCGTCTTGTCCGCCGAACCGAAGCGTCATTCGGCGCGACTGTTCTCAAGGATATCCGGACCGACGGATCTTTTCTGCCGCCGCAGCCGAAAACCCGCAGCTTTTTAGTCATCGGCGACTCCATCTCGGCGGGTTACGGCGTCGAGGGCAAGGACGCCAAATGCCGGTTTAGCGCCGATACCGAGAACCAGTACTTGACCTTTGCCGCAGTCGTGGCGCGCCGCTTTGGAGCAGACGTTACGACGCTTGCAGCATCCGGGAAGGGCCTTGTCCGCAATTATGATGGCAGCACCAACGCAACGATGCGCGACCTCTACACGCGACTGATGCCGTCACGTCCTGACCGGGAGCAACTGCCTGATACCAATGTCATTGTCGTGCATCTCGGCAGCAACGATTTCAGTGGTGGCGCGCGGCCGCCGGATTTTGTCGCACGCTACGCGGACTTGCTTGCCCAATTGCGCGCCAACGCGCCTGGCGCAATGATCTATGCCGGTATCGGCCCGATGCTTTGGGGCGCCGACCTCGATGCCGCGGTGTCGGCCGTGAACAAGGCCGTGGCGGTCCGTCGTGCCGCGGGTGAAAGAAAAATTGCTCTGATACGATTCGACAGTCCGGGAGGAGTTGCTTCACGCGGCTGCGACTCGCATCCAAATGAAATCGGCCAGGGTCATATGGCCGATGAACTTGAGGCCCGTGTGAAAGCGGACCTTGGCTGGGAAGAGACAAAATGACTGTAGCTTCGACGGTTGGCGTAGAATCACCAACGGTGCTGCCGGACAGCACCAATGTTCGTCGCAAGCTGCTCGGGCTCCAAGTTCTAAGGTTCGTCGCCGCTTTTGCGGTGGTATTGTTCCATATTGGAAGCGGTTTTCAAATAGAGTTTGGTCTTAAGGAAAATATCTTTGGATTCGGAGCGTCAGGCGTTGATATATTCTTCGTAATCAGTGGATTTATAATCGCTTACACCACCGATGAGGCCAAAGGCGCCTGGCAATTCTGTCGCCGCCGCATAGTTCGTATCGTTCCGCTCTATTGGACGCTGACGGCAGGTATCGTGTTGATTGCGCTGATGAAACCCGGTCTGCTGAATTCGACCGTCGTGAGCGGCGAAACGATCCTGAAATCACTGTTCTTCATCCCGTTCGAAAAGGTCGACGGTTCGATTCAGCCGCTGCTCTTTCTCGGCTGGAGCCTCAATTATGAGATGTTCTTCTATGCAATATATGCTGCGTGCATAGCTTGCGGCCTGCGCGGCCCACTGTCGCCATCCATGTTCATAGTAGTTCTCGTGGCGATGGGTCAATTCATCCAGAGTGAAAACGTCGCTTGGCGCTTTTATACAAATCCGCTGATGCTGGAATTTGTTTTTGGCATCTTACTTTACCTGGCATATGTGCATAGTGCGAAGCTTTTCGTGGGACGTACGTGGCTTATGCTTGCGATTTTCGTGGCGACAATAGCCATTCGGCAAATGATACCTGATTTGCCCTGGCTTCTGGCGAACGGCGTCCCTGCCGTGGTTTTAACCGCCGCCGCTTTGTCTTGGTCGCCCCCCCGGACGCGCGCGATAACATTTCTGGTTTTGCTCGGAGATGCATCATACTCGCTCTACCTCTCGCACCCCTATGTGATCCAGCTGGCGAGCAAACTGCTACCGCATCAGTCAGGGCTGATGGCGCAGGGGCTGGCCGGCATCGTGGCATGCGCGCTGTCCATAGCGGTATCCATTGTCCTTTATACAATGATCGAGCGACCCGCGCAGGCTCTCTTCAATGGCTTGGCAGCCCGTAGGCAAGCCTCCTCGACGCTCAGGAAAACCGAAAATCATATCTGACTCGCGATGGGAACAGGCCGCCCACTGCCTCTGGATTTGTGACGGATCGCCCTGTTCCAAGGTGCGACGACTCGGTATCCGCCGCTTGGCCAATTCGCGTAAGATAAGTTGACCGGATTTGCCATTGAGCGCCGGGCGCGATAGGTTATATTGCACTGCACAATGGAGAAGCCGTTTATTGCACGCCCATGTCTGCGAAAAATCCGGCCGGCTCATGGCTTGCCGGCACTGGGTCGTGTCGGCGGGACTCTGAGATGAAGATTCCAAAGTCCCTGCTGGTCGATCCCGAGAAGAACTCGGTCTATGGCGCCTTTGCCGTAGCCGTCTCGATCTGGGCGTTTTCCTATTCGTTCATTTTCGGCCAGGTGCTGATCCTGGCCTACTACGCGGTCTGGCTTCCACTCGTCATGGTCGACTACCGGCGGTTTCTGCGGCATCTGTCCAGCGCCTGGCTGCCGCTGCTGTTTGCCGCCTATGTCTGCTTCTCGATTTTCTGGTCGGTTGCGCCGGGCATCACGGCAAGGACGGCGTTCCAATATCTCTCTCATATCGCTTGTGCCTATATCGCGGCGCGCACCGTCAGCGTGCGCGCATTGACGATAGGCGCCCTGGTCGGGATTTTCTTCATCCTGCTGTATTCGTTGCGGGTCGGCAATTATTCCGACGATGTTCTCGACGGCACCTACAATTTCGTCGGCGCGTTTGCCTCCAAGAACCAGCTCGGTTTTGTCGCCTCGCTCGGCATATATTTCAGCGTGGTGTTCCTTGCCTTTTACAGGCGCGGCCGGCTGAGCCTCATGCTTACAGCGCCTCTCATTCTGCTGTCGGCCTATCTGCTGTTCGTCTCGCATTCCGCCACCTCGATGGCCTCTATACCGGCGGTTCTGGCGCTGGTGACGCTTCTTGCGATGAGCAAAATTTTGTCACGGCGCTACCGCCGGGTGATTTTCCTGATCGGCGCCGGTCTGCTGGTCGTGACTGCCTTTGTCGCCTTGAATCTCGGGCTGATGGACTTCGTCCTCGGCCTCTTCGGCAAGGATTCGACGCTCACCGGACGGACCTATCTGTGGGAGCAGGGCTGGAATGCCGTGCAGAAATCGCCGATTCTCGGCGTCGGCTATGCCGCCTATTGGGTGCAGGGCTTCGCCGAAGCCGAGCGGCTGTGGAACGAGTTCTACATCACCACCCGCACCGGCTTCCACTTCCACAACACCTATATCGAGGCTCTTGTCGAACTCGGCTTCGTCGGAGCGACGCTGGTATCGCTGATCGTGCTGCGCACGCTCTACGGCCACGTGTCGGCGGTGGTCTTCAAGACATGGCGGGCCGAGCCGGTGATCCTCGCCGGCGTGATGGTGCTGCTGCTGATTCGTTCCTTCGTCGAGGTCGAGATACTCAACCCCTATTTTACGGGTTCCTTCTTGATGTACTACAGTTTCTTCAAGCTGGCGCGGCTGCCCGTTACTACCCGCACGCGGCGGTCGCAGGCGCCGGCGGATGCGGCCACGGGTGAAGCTGATTGGCCCCGGCATGCCGGCCGTCCGGCGGCCGCTGGGTCGTCATAAGCAATCAACTCGCGGGTTGAAGTCAGGGCAGCGGGAAGCCTTCGCCTGGCAAGCATGGTGCTCAGCAAAAATCCGCCCCTCACGGGACGGATTGAGATGCTGGATGGTATCGGGCTGTGGGCTACTGGCTGGCCAGCGGCGCCAGCTTGACCTTGATCACATCGCCAGGCAGCACGAGTGTGTCTTCCTTGGCGGCGATTTCGCTGGTCTTGCCGTCGACATTGCGCACCAGTGAATAAAGCAGGGCGGGCTGCTGATCATTTGTCATGGCGGCCACAGTCGCGGGATCGGTAGCCTGGGCTATCAGGCCTTTCTGCATATTCGCCTTCAGCGCGGCTTCGTTCAGGTCGGCTTCGGTCTGCTGCCGGGCGGTAGCGAGGTTTGAACTCAAGGTGTTCTGGGCATCGATGGCGTCCTGCTTCGCCTTGCTGATCGACTGCTTGGCGGTGAGGATGGCGGTTTCGTAGTCCAGGATCTTGCCCTGCAGGTCGGCAACCGACTGGCGCGAATCCAGCAGTCGGGCGTTGGCGATCAGGCCTTTCTGCGCTAGCGGGCCGATGCTGGCGAGCTGCTGCTGCGCCAAGTCGACCTGCTGCTGCTGGTTGACGATCTTCTTCTGCAGCGATTCGATCTCGGATTCCAAAACCCCTTTGAGATCGTCGAGCGCTTCAAGCTTCAGCTTCAGCGCCTTTTGGTCCGCTGTCAGGATAGTCATTTCGTCCGCGACGATGGCTGGCAGTCTCGGATCGCCCTCGACCTCCTTAGGCACGTCGAAACTGGCCTTGCCGGCCATATCCGCGTCGATGCGGGCGCGCCTGACGATCAGCCGAATGCGCTGGTCGTCGGAGACATCGAAATTGCCCTTGGCGGTAACCAAGTCCTTGCCGAGTTGAGGTCCGTAGTCGGCGTTTCGCCGGATGCCTCCGGCGACGCTGATGGCCTTCAACACTGTCAGGTCAGGCACATATGGAAACTGGCCGGGGTTCTGGACTTCGCCCGAAATGTAGAATGGCCGGAACTGCGCCATCTCGACCGAGGCTTCCGGTCTGTCTGACAAAGCGAGTTTTTTCTGCAAAGCCTCGCCGATCGCCGTTGCGATTTCGGACGTGGTCTTGCCGGAGGCCGGCAGTTCGCCGGCGAACGGCACCGACAGCGTGCCGGATGGACCGACCGTGTACTCGCCATTCACCGCCGACCAGTCACGGAATGTGCCTTCCACGGTCTGCCATTCGGCGACGCGGATGGTGAGCTTGTCCTGCGAGCCGAGGCGATAGTCGCCGGCGGCGGCCATGTCCGGGACGACGAGGGCCATGGCAAGGCATGTGGCCAGCAAACGCGCCCGCCGCAGGCGGCCGGAAACCGGGCCGCCGCGAAAGGCTTCGAACAAATCTGTTTTCAACTCAACGTTCCGATCCGCTATAGCCCCATCGCCCGATGAGCTTGCGTCGAATGGCCGACGCCAATGTCTGGCATTGGCCACCGGCCGGTCAGTAAGAACCGCGCGACATCCAGACGGCCGGGACGGTCTTGATGATGATGCG
The DNA here is from genome assembly GCF_003998745.1 of Mesorhizobium sp. M7A.F.Ca.US.014.04.1.1. Taxonomy (NCBI): domain Bacteria; kingdom Pseudomonadati; phylum Pseudomonadota; class Alphaproteobacteria; order Hyphomicrobiales; family Phyllobacteriaceae; genus Mesorhizobium; species Mesorhizobium sp. M7A.F.Ca.US.014.04.1.1. The sequence continues at coordinate 6,351 of NZ_RZRW01000132.1, forward strand.
AACGTCCTCGAACAGCGACCAGTTCTCAACATAGTGACGGTCGAAGGCGACGCGGCTGTCATAGGACACATCGTTGCGGCCGCTGACCTGCCACAGGCCGGTCAGGCCCGGACGCGATTTCAGATAGTAGACGGCGGATGTGCCATAGATCTCTAGTTCGTCGCGCACAACCGGACGCGGACCGACAAGGCTCATATCGCCCTGCAGGATGTTGATGATCTGCGGCAACTCATCGAGGCTGAGTTTCCTCAGCACTGCTCCAACGCGGGTGACGCGCGGGTCGTTCTTCAGCTTGCGGGTCGCGATCCATTCCGCGTTGGCGTCCGGGTTGGTGGCGAGATAGGCTGCCAGCACCTTGTCGCCGTCCGGAACCATGGTGCGGAACTTCAGGCACGGAAAAATCCGTCCGCCCCGCCCGATTCGCCTGTGGCCGTAGAAAATCGAGCCACCGTCGGAAAACTTGACGAGCAGCGCTATCATGACAAATAGCGGGCTGAGGGCGATCAAGCCAATCAGTGAACCGGTGATATCGAAGCTGCGTTTGAGCAGGCCGCCGATCGGCGGCGGAAAATCGATGTCAGCCTGCGAAAAGCTCGCGGTGGCTGACTTGGCAACGTCCCTCATGCCGTAAACTCCATGCGTTGAACGAATGGTTCACCACACGATACCAAAAAAATGTTGCAGCGCAACACACAATTTACCACCCCGTTGAAATAGTCACGTCATGAAATGACTAAATAATAAGCTTGCCATGCACAAATTTCGGCATATTTAGCACATTTGTGACAATAAATGGGCACAGCCGAAAAAATAGAGGCCTTTGTGGGGCGGTTTTTAGGCGGACCTACCTATTTGCCAAGGCGAGGTACAAACTAGTGCTTCATCATGCCGTGATGCTTGGTCAAAACCATATAAAATACTACTTAATATTGGCCATTTTACTGAAAAATATCGACGAGAGGATATCGGCCTAGCTCCCGTTGCGTGCATTGCAACATGGCAGAGTCGATCGCAAAAGCTCGATCAAAAATAACCGAAGTTGCCCTTGCCGCCTATTGCTCGCCTTAATAGAATTGCAAATTATACCTGTCACGGTGACGACAGGTGGAAAAGGCCGGAAGCAACCGGTCGAGAGTGGGCGACCTTAACAAGCCCACATGACAAGGGACGGCGCTCGGGTGGGGCAATCGCGATAATACCCGAGCCGGTTTATGGGCTGTTGGGTATGGCACTTCCAAAATTCATCCTCGGGATGATTTTCGCTCTGGCGATCGTCGTCGGCTGGTCCTGGCTGGGCGGTGCGTCGATAGGCACGATATTGGTGCGTGTCATCATCTGCGCCGTGACCATTCAGGCTGGCTATTTCGTGCTCATCTACACCATGATCGCCAGGAGCGCGCCGACGCCTGCCGACATAGCTCGTGACGCCGAGCGCAAACTGAACGCACCCGAGGTCGCCGAAAGCGAGAAGCTGGGCGGTGCCAGGCGCGGCCTGCATTGATGCAGACTGCTCAAACGTGGCCGGTTTGGCGGCAACGACATCCTTCGAGACAAAGGGACCAAAGCGCCGCGTGAATCCGTCTCGGCGCGACGCGTCTTGGTCGCCGGCTCACGCCACATCAGCGGGTTCGCTCTCCGACTGTTCCCCCAACAGCATCCTCGACAACCGGCTGCCGGTTTTTTCCTTCAGCCGCTGATATTGGCCGACCTCGACGATACGGCCGTTTTCCATCGCCACCACCCAGTCGGCGAAGGCGATCATCGACGGCCGGTGCGCGATGGTCAGGATCGTCATCGTACCGCGTAATCCATCGATCGACCTGGCGATCAGCGACTGGTTCTGCCAGTCGAGCGCGCTGGTCGCCTCGTCGAGAATGAGCAGCGACGGCTTGCGCAGCAGCGCGCGCGCGAGCGCGATGCGCTGGCGTTCGCCGCCCGAGAGCCGCACGCCGCGATCGCCGACCACCGCCTCGAGCCTGAGGTCGAGCCGTTCGACAAACTCGCCGGCGTGCGCCTGACGCAGCGCGGCCCACAGAACGCCATCGCTGGCCCGTGGCGCGGCGAGGCGCAGGTTCGCCGCGATCGTGTCGTGCAGGAGGAACACGTCCTGCGGCACATAGGCCACCTGGTCGCGCCAGCGACGGCGATTGCTGGCATCGATCTCGACGCCATCGACAAGCATCTTGCCGGTGGTGGGCTCCAGCAGGCCAAGCAGCATGTCGGCGATCGTGCTCTTGCCCGATCCGGACGGGCCGATCAGGGCGGTGACCTTGCCGGCCGGCAGGCCGAAGGTGATGCCGCTCACCACCGCCTTGTCGACAGCATCTCCGTAGGCGAAGGACACGCCGCGAATATTCAATCCCTTATTGAGGGAGAGTGTCCCGGCGTCGGCGAACTCGGTATGGCCGGGCTCGCGTTCGGCGTCGAAACGTGCCTGCAGGCTGCGCATTGCCGTAAAGGCGGGCAGGTTGATCAGCACTTGCTGGGCCTGCGTCTGCATGTCCATGAAGCGCGGCGCGATACGCATGAAGACCAGGAGCAGGACGACGATCTCGGCCAGCGACAGATTGAAGCGGACCAAAGCCACATAGATGAACAGGCTCAGGCCCACGACGCTCGCCACCTGGAATACAGCAGTGCCGATGGTGCTGTTGCGCACATAGTCGATGTTGTCGGCCTTCATCCTCTCAAGCGTCGACCGCAGCTGCGCGAAATAGCTGTCCTCGACGTTCAGGCTCTTGGCCACCTTGATGCCGCCGAGAAATTCCGAGACCGTCCGGTACTGGTCCTGGCGATTGGCGGTCAGCACACGGCCGAAGGCAGTGGCCCGTGCCCGGAAGGGCCGCAGCGCCACGAACATCAGGATGCCGACGACCACGGCAAACAGCGTCATGACCGGCGAGATAAACACGGAAACCAGGAGATAGCCGGCCAGAAGAACGGCGATTTGCACCAGCATCAGCAGTGAGAAAGCCGCGCCCTGGACGCGGTCGATGTCGCCGGTCAGGGCATGATCGAGATCGGAACTGCGCATGCGTGTAAAAACGCCCCAGCGCGCCTTGCCGATGCTTTCGAACAGGTTCATGCGAACGCGATTGATGAAATCGAACAGCAATTTGGCCATGTAGACCGACTTGAAGCGATTGAACGCCGCCTGCGCCGCAACAAGCCCGACCAGCGCGCAAAGCACGGTCGTCAGTTGCAGCGTGCCATCAGGCACCAGCCAGCGCACGAAATCATCGTTGGGCAGCCGAACAGCGAAATCCTGGTCGGCACGTCCGACCAGATGCAGCAGCGGGACGAGCAGCAGGATCGAAATGCCCTCGGTCAGGCTGCCGAGGATGAGGAAGAACAGCGCCGTCCACGTTCGCCGGCCGCCGATCCGGGCAATGGTGGCGCCGAAGGCGGCAATTTCTCGAAACAGCGACAGGCGAAGGATTGGGGGCTTCGACATGGTTGCGCTCACAACCGCCGGCTGCCAGCCGACAGATCCTTTTCGATCAGTTCCACGGCTTCGCCGATCCTGTCCAGGCCCGTCGGGACTTCCAGCCGGTACACGCCGATATGGTTGGCAATCCATGAACATTGCCGAAGATGCGCCGTCGCGAAGTCGCCGGGCAGGGCCGCGCGGCCGAAGCGCGTCACATAGGAGAATTTGATGATGGCCGGCAGGGCGGCAATGGCGGGCAAGGGCGTGATGTCAGCCCTTTCGCCGCGCTCGAGGATATAGATCCTGGTCGCCGGCACCTCGTCGCCCGAAAAGCCACCGTTCAGGCGATGCTGCATCTTGTCGATCGCCGCATGCACTTGCGGCCGCACTTCCGCTTCCCCAAGCGAGATCGCCGCCGCGGCGTCGGCCGCCAGCTTGATCTGCGGAAAGCCCGGAACGGTCATTGGCTCACTCGGATTGGCGAGGTCCAGCGCCACCACGTCATCGGTAAGCAGTCGATGCCCGGCCCGGATCATCGCACTTGCGGTCGTCGACTTGCCGGCTCCCTTGTCACCCATGAAGATGGCGCTCGTGCCGGCGGCGGCGATGGCACTGGCATGCAGGACAAGCAGGCCGCGCCGGTGCAAGAGCAGCGCCATGACCGGACCAAGCAGCGGAAACGCGAGCAGCGCGTCGTCGACGCCGGGCGCCGGTTCGATGTCGATACGGCTGGAATCGGTGATCAGGAACGCGCCCACGGCATGCCACGCCAGATATTGCCGGTCCGGCTCGAAGCGAAAGTCGGTCGCGGCTTCGGGCGAGGGCTTTGGCAGGTCGATCGCGCCGACGGCAATCACGACATCCGCCGCCCCCGGCGTCGCCGGCTGCAGTTCGGGCAACGTCACCTCCGACGCGATGGTCAGGCCGTAGGCCCGGTAGAAGCGGCGTTCTCGCTTGGCCCGGCCATGCGAAAAGGCATCATCATTGCATAGAGCGAGCGGCTCGTTGCGCGGCATCATGCGGGGCTCCCGCCATGCTTGAGCTGCCGCAGCCAGAGCGACAGCGAGGCCGAGCGCCAGACATACTGGACATCCAGGGGGGCTGCCTGATCGGGCTGGCGCAGCAGCCGCGCATAGGCAGCACTCACTTGAGGCAGATTGACGTAAGGCGCGATGCGGTTCGCATCCGAGACCAGCAGCTGTTCCAGGAGGTCGCGATGGTTGCGCAGCATGCCATTGAGGAGATTGGCAGTGAAGTCGATCTTGTCGCGCCGCCACTGCACCGCCTCCGGCAATACGCCTTGCATGGCGCGGCGCAGCACATAGCGGCCAAAACCGTGGCTCAGCTTCTCCTCGCCCGGCAGCGCCAGGCAGAACTCGACCAGCGGCTTGTCCCAGAAGGGGTAGCGCGGCTCGACCCCGAAATTGGCGGCGGCCTTGTCGAGAACCTCGAAAGCATGCGGGACATAGCCGTTCGACAGGATCCAGCGATGGCTCAAGGCATCGCTGGCCTGGACGCCGGGCGGCATGTAGCCGGCCCGGTGAAACCGGTCGACAAGCTCGGTGCGCTTGGCCAGGTCCGGATTGATCAGGTCGCGCCAGCTTCGTGCGCGCGACACTTGCGCGGGCTTGCGGATCTTGTTCAGGGCACGGTTGGCCATATGCCTCAGCCTGGCGATGCGCCAGGCCGGCCCGTAGAGGGTCAGGAACTGGAGATAAAGGCCAAGCGTGCTGTCGCCATAGGTGTTGGAGGCGCTGCGGACCTCGCGCCACAGATCCATCCATCGGCCGCCATTCGCAAGCTCGTGCAGGTGGCCGTGGCCTTGTGAAACGACCTCGTCGCCACCATGGCCGTCCAGCAGCACCTTGATGCCCTTGGCGCCGGCAGTCCGGTAGATGCCGCGGGTGAGCGTCAGGCCCGGCGCCAGGAACGTTCCTTCCTGTTCTTCCAGCACGCGCTCGAATTCGGCAAATGGGGCATAG
>NZ_RZRW01001319.1:0-637 GCF_003998745.1 Mesorhizobium sp. M7A.F.Ca.US.014.04.1.1
CAACCGCCGCGCGGCTCTGCTGCCCGGTGAGATGGTCACGGCGATCCGCGTGCCGAAGCCCAGCGGCACGTCGGCTTTCGTCAAGCTCGGCGCCCGGCGCTACCTCGTCATTTCCATCGCCATGGTGGCAGCACGTCTGGCCGTCGACAATGGCACCGTCCGGCAAGCGGCGGTCGCGGCCGGCTCCTGTTCGGTGGTGGCCAAGCGGCTGGCCGGCGTCGAAGCCGCGTTGTGCGGGCTGCCGGTGGATGGCGAGCTTGCCGATGCGGTCCTGTCCGCGCCGATGAGCGAACTGTCGCCGATCGCCGATGTGCGCGGCAGCGCCGAATACCGGCTTGATGCAGTGCGCGAGATTGTTGCCCGCGCCGTGCTTGCGGCTGTGGGGCGGACGACTGGCGAAGAGGTGGCGGCATGAGCCAGGTTCAACCTGACGTGCGTGAAGCAGTGCCCGACCTGGGCGCCGTTCGGCCTGCTCGCGGCCCGGAGCGCGTTGACATCGCCTTCGAGGTCAATGGCAGCGCCGTATCGGTCAATGTGCCGCCGCTGCGCCGACTGTCCCTGGTGCTGCGCGACGAACTGGGGCTGACCGGCACCAAGGTCGGCTGCGATGCCGGCGATTGCGGCGCCTGTACGGTGC
>NZ_RZRW01001320.1:0-635 GCF_003998745.1 Mesorhizobium sp. M7A.F.Ca.US.014.04.1.1
GGTTTGATCGATCGCCCTGCTCTTCGTATCGTCGAGAGAAACCACGCTCCCATCGGCGAGTGCCACCTGGCCGTCCACGTTGCGCGCGCCAAGGACGTTTTCCGGAATAGGCAGCTTCGTTACAATACAAAGCGAGTTCAAGAACTCGACGGAATGAACCGATGCGAGAGAAACCTCATCGAAGGTGACTTTGTGCCTGTCGGCGAAAGTGGCCAAGACGTCAATACGATGGCGATCCAGTCCCCAATGCTCATGGTTGACCACGTCAAGCAGGTGCTTGAAAAACGACATCGAGGAAAGCGGATCGTAGAGACCGCCCTCGAATTCCTGCCAGTAACTGCAATGCAGATCTTCGGCGATGTACATGCCCCCTTCGGAAAGGTGGGGGAAATATCGTGCGAACGAGCGTATTATATCCGAGGACAGGTGCGATCCATCATCAATGATAATATCATATTTTTCCGACATCGAGATGATGTCGCGCTCTGTTTCATCAGTATTTGCGTCACCTACGGAGATCTTTATCTTCTGGCTGGCGAAAGCAAGATTTCCGCAAGCCAGATTGACGTCACAGCCAACGATTATCTCAGCATTGGGGAAATATTTCTGCCATATCTCCAGGGATCCGCCATTCT
>NZ_RZRW01001321.1:0-633 GCF_003998745.1 Mesorhizobium sp. M7A.F.Ca.US.014.04.1.1
GAATACGTCAAGATCTGCGACGTCTACGGCGCTGGTTACTTCTACATCCCCGGCACCGAAACCTGCCTGCGCATCGGCGGCTATGTCCGCTACGACGTCGGCGTGGGTGATGCCGGTTCGTTCGATGGCGTCAATCACGTTCCTGACAGCATGGGCGAAGACGACCACTCGACCTACTGGAAGAATGCCCGCTTCAACCTGAAGACCTGGACCGGCCAGGAAACCGAACTCGGCACGTTGAAGACCTACACCGAGACCCGCTTCAACTTCGGCAACAGCTTCGGCGACTATGCCAACCAGGCCACGACCAACGACAGCCGCAACAACTGGCAGGCCCGCAACACGGGCATTACGCTGAACTTCGCCTGGATCCAGCTCGGTGGTCTGCGCGTCGGTAAGGACGACCCGGCCTTCGACACCTTCATCGGTTACGCCGGCAACGTCATCAACGACACGATCGTCCCCTATGGCGGCTTCGACAGCAACGTCGTCCAGTACTACTTCGACCTCGGCAACGGTTTGTCGGGCGTGGTTTCCCTCGAAGAAGGTAGCGGCAGCGCTGGCCCGACCGGCGTCCCGCCTTTCACGTACATCAGTTCGGGTTACGACACGATCGACAGCTATGTCCCGCAT
>NZ_RZRW01001322.1:0-633 GCF_003998745.1 Mesorhizobium sp. M7A.F.Ca.US.014.04.1.1
GTGTTATGGCGTCATCGACCTGTCGCGCGAGCGCTTCACCAAGAACCTTTGGACGGAACGTGAATCCGCTGAGCAGCGGTTCCGATCGAATGGCAATCTGGCTTGCCTATAAAGCAACATTTCCTATCTGCGATGATGCCAACTCCCTGATATGACCGAAAAGACAATGTCCGTGCATGGTCTCATTGAGCCAGCATCTGGACCGTCATTACGCAGAGAAGCTCAAACAGGAGGGTGCCACCGGTCAGCGCGGTGACGCCTGAAGGATCGAGCGGAGGCGAAACTTCGACCAGATCGGCGCCGATGATGTCGACGCCGGCCAGCGCGCGGACCATCTTCTGGGCCTCGCGCGTCGTGATGCCGCCGATCTCGGGGGTGCCGGTGCCGGGGGCAAAAGACGGATCGAGCGCGTCGATGTCGAACGAGACGTAGGCCGGCGCCTCACCGACGATCGAGCGTGCCTCGGCCATCACCGCGTCCACGCCGCGCTCCATGAATTCCTCGATGACGATGATGCGGATGCCGGCCTCGCGGGCGAAATCGTAGTTCTCTGCATCGGAGATTGCACCTCTGATGCCGATCTGGACCATGCGCTTCGGATCCAGCAGGCCCTCCTCGACGGCACGACGGAAG
>NZ_RZRW01001323.1:0-632 GCF_003998745.1 Mesorhizobium sp. M7A.F.Ca.US.014.04.1.1
GGGGGGAAGATACCGGGCCCGCCGCGGCCGGATCCCGTCGCCGGCCTGATGGAGGAGGGCCGACGATCGCGGGCTGCGGGCCAATTGCCGGAGGCGGAGAATGCGTATCGCCGCGCCCTCCGGCTGGCGCCGAAAAACACTGATATCCTGGTCGCCATCGGTTTGGTGGCTGGCTCCCAGCAGAAATTCGACCATGCCGGGCAGTTCTTCGACCAGGCGCTGGCCATTAGGCCCCGCCTTCTCGGTGCCCGCCTCGGCAAGGTGCGCCTGGCGATCTGGCAGGGCGACGTGCCGCGCGCTCGCGCGATGATCGATGATGTGCTTGGCACCGCGCCTGACAATGTCGAGGCGATGGCTCTCGACGCGCGAATTTCCCTGCTCGAGCAGGATTACACGCGGGCCGAGCAGTCTTTTCAGCGGGTGCTGGCGGTAGATTCGCACAATGCCGAGGCGCTGGTGGGGATCGGCGACCTGCGCCGGGCGCGTGGCGACGACTTCGCCGCGCGGGAAGCCTACCGCCAAGCGCTCGCCATCGAGCCGGGCTCTGCCGATATCGTGCAAAGGCTGGCTGCGCCGCCGCCGCGCAAATGGCGACTCGATCTGGGCAGCGAAGTCAGCGATCTCACCGCGGG
>NZ_RZRW01001324.1:0-631 GCF_003998745.1 Mesorhizobium sp. M7A.F.Ca.US.014.04.1.1
GATCATCGACCATCCGATTTGCAAATTCACGGAGGTCTTCGTGGCTTGTCTTTCCAGCCGCGAGTCGCCCGAACTCTATCTCGGCCCTGCCGCCTGCCGTAATTAGCTGTACGAAAAGCCGATCCTGATAATTCGTCTGGTGCGGTGCTGGAACTCCAGGCTTCTCCATACTGGTATCGGGGGCAAGACCGGCTGGATTGCCGATTTGCGCCAGCGCACAGCAGGGCGACACTGCCAGGACTACTGTCATTATGGCGGCACGCATGAACTGTCCTCCATTCAATACCTAGTTAATTGTCGGCCGCGGTTTTTCCCGGATGATGTCTAGAGCGTGAGCAAATAGGCCACCAATGCTTCCTTTTCCGATTGGTCGAGCTTCGTTCCGAGCACCAGGTTGAAGAACTCAACGGTATCGCCCAGCGTCATCAGACGGCCGTCATGAAGATAGGGCGGAGAATCCTTGATCCCGCGCAACGTGAAGGTCTTGATGGGTCCATCTGGAATGGCAACCTGGTCGTTGAACGTCTGACCAACTTTGTAGAATCGCTCGAGCTTCAGGTCGTGCATATTGTTGTCCATGAAGGACTGGGCTGGAACATGACATTCGCCGCAGCGGCCCTTTCCCATGAAC
>NZ_RZRW01001325.1:0-629 GCF_003998745.1 Mesorhizobium sp. M7A.F.Ca.US.014.04.1.1
TCTCAGGCCTGCTGGCGGCGCTTGCCGCGCAGATCCTGATAGGCCGGTTGGGCGCCGCCGAACCCATCCTCGGCAATCTCTGGGAGCTCGACGCCATCGCGGCTGCCGCCATCGGCGGCGCCTCGCTGATGGGCGGCAAGGGCAGCGTCGTCGGCACCATCCTGGGCGCCGTCATCCTCGGCGCCATGCGCAACGGTTTGACGCTGATGAACGTCCAGTCCTTCTATCAGCTTCTGGCAACTGGTCTTATAATCCTCGCCGCGATGCTTATCGATCGCGTGACGAGGGGGCGTGGATGACCTTGAGCGGGCTGGACCTGAAAGCGGTAGGACCGCGCATCCGCATGATGATGCCGCATCTCACTCCGCTGGAGGCGAAGGTGGTGGAAACCGTCTTCGGCCGGCGCGGCTTCGACGAGAGCATTCCGCTGAAGCAGATCGCCGAGGAATCCGGCGTGTCCGAGGCGATGGTGGTCAAGATCGCCAAGAAGCTCGGCTTTTCCGGCTATCGCGACTTCCGCACCGCCGTCTATGAGTACAGTCGCCTGCCGACCGCCGAGATGCACCAGGAACTGTCATCCGACGACAGTTCGGCCGAGATCGTGCAAAAAGTGTTCCGCACCTCCATCC
>NZ_RZRW01001326.1:0-629 GCF_003998745.1 Mesorhizobium sp. M7A.F.Ca.US.014.04.1.1
ACACGTAGGCGAGGCGCCACGCACCGAGAGCAAGATCGGGTGGTATGTGGTGGTCGAGCTGGTGCGGGCCGTCGGTCTCATTGGCGACAGCCTGCGCCGTGGCAATGAGGACAGGCTCACACAGGCAATCACCAAATTATCTGGCCTCAGCGCACTGGCGACCCGTCTCTCGAGCGATGAACTATGGATCCTGATCAACCTTATCGAGGCAACAGCAGGGCGCTTTGCGGCCAACAGCCTCCATCGCCGCGTAGCGCGGCTCGCCGAGCGGGCGCCCGAGCTACAGCCTCGCATGTGGCGGTTCGCTCGTGAACAGTTCGCCCGGGGTCGGGGCGTCTTGTGGACGTCGCAGGTCCAGGGTCTGGAGCGCCTGATTGCGAGCGACAGCTTCGCGCTTTGTACGCCGACCGGATCGGGAAAAACGCTCGTCGCGAATATGGCGATCGTGAAGGAGCTACTTCTCGTCGATGCCCAGCCGGGACAAGCGCCGCTGGCGCTGTATCTTGTCCCATCGCGGGCCCTGGCGAGCGAGGTGGAAGCAAAGCTGACGGCTGAGCTGGGGAACGACCTAATCGTGACTGGCCTCTATGGCGGGGCGGGTTGGGGGATTTCAGACTTTTGGTTGACCG
>NZ_RZRW01001327.1:0-627 GCF_003998745.1 Mesorhizobium sp. M7A.F.Ca.US.014.04.1.1
CAAACAAACTGGTCCGGTTCGTCCGGGCTTTGCTTCAAAAGGTTCTGTTGGTGACGATGGCTTCAAGCGCAATCATGGAAAGGTCCGCATCAAACCGCGCCATTATGGCTGCGGGCGGCACCGCCATGGCGCTCAAGCGGCGGCCGACGGACGTTCAAATATCCGGCACCCACATTCCAGACACGCAGCAGCAGGCTTTGCCTCGCAAGCTGCGGCTGACGGCTGCCGGGGGGAAACGAAATAATGCCCAACAAAATGCTGATAGACGCCTCCCACCCGGAGGAAACACGCGTTGTCGTCATACGCGGTAACCGTATTGAAGAATTCGACTTTGAATCCCAGGACAAGAAGCAGCTCAAAGGAAACATCTACCTAGCCCGCGTAACGCGCGTAGAGCCCTCCCTTCAGGCAGCCTTTGTCGAATATGGCGGCAACCGTCACGGTTTTCTCGCCTTCAGTGAAATCCACCCCGATTACTACCAGATTCCGGTCGCCGATCGTCAGGCACTGCTGCGCGCGGAAGCGCAGGAGGCTGAGGACGAGGAGAACGAGGACGGCGACGGCGATGATCGCCAGAGCCGCGATCGCGGACGGCGCGGCCGCAGGCGCGGCGGCAAGCCCCGCGAC
>NZ_RZRW01001328.1:0-627 GCF_003998745.1 Mesorhizobium sp. M7A.F.Ca.US.014.04.1.1
GGCCAAGCGTGGCGCGGGCCATCACTGCGACCGTCATTGACCCGACGGCGCCGACGCCGAACGCATGCAGCCCGGCAGCGACCGGTACGATTGCGGGCAAAAGGATCGACGCCGAAACCAACGCAAAACCGACGGGCACGAAAGCATATGCAAGGTGGAGATGAGCACGAGCGGATCCCGCAATGTCCGTTCGCCAGCCCAGCGCGACAGACGCCACACCTGGCAGATTGCAGCGACGGCCATAAGCATTCCTGAGACGCGGTTGTGGGGGGCGAACGTCCACGCTCCCAGCGCGATAGCTGAGATGGCTATCGATGCGATGTCAAAACGGCCGAACGGTGCAGGCAGCTTGCCAGGATTTTCCCGGGCGAGCCAGTTGCGTGTGAAGCTCGGAATGATACGCCCACCGATCAGCGAGATGAGTACGATCCCCGCAGCCATACCGAGCCTGCGGCTGATGTCGGATGTGCCTTGAAGGTGCGCCTCGAAATGGAACATGCCGTTGGCGCACGCCATCACGACAAGCGGCAGCAGCACCTTGAGGTTGCGCCAGTTGCGTCCGGCGATGATTTCGCGGGCGGCGGCGGCAGCCACCACAAACAGAAATGAGCCATCGATCCACGCGGC
>NZ_RZRW01000133.1:0-11666 GCF_003998745.1 Mesorhizobium sp. M7A.F.Ca.US.014.04.1.1
CTGTCCAAGATACCGATGGCGCGCTTTGGCGAGGTCGACGAGGTGGCGGCGCTGATCTGCTGGATCGCCTCGGAAGAGTGTTCGTTCACGACGGCCGCCGTGTTCGACGTTTCCGGCGGCCGCGCCACCTACTGAGGCAGAACGAATCTCAATTCCACGTGACGGTGCAACGGACGGAGCATGCGGGCGTATAGTTGGACGCCTCGAAGCGACAAGTCGCGACAAGGTAGCGGGAACCATGACACGGAATGCAGCCGTCAGGCGGGAGTTTGCTACTTTTGCTTAGAGCCGAATCTGCCGCACTGTCCGACGATGAGCTTCTGGACCGCTATCAGCGCGCCGCCTTCGATTATTTCCTCGATAACGTGAACCCCGAAAACGGACTGGTCGCGGACACATCGCGGCCGAATTCGCCGGCCAGCATCGCTGTCGTCGGCTTCGCGCTGTCCAGCTATCCGATCGGCGTCGAGCGCGGCTGGATGACGCGCGATGCCGCCGCGAAGCTGACGCTGGCCGCGCTGCGTTTCTTCTCGACCAGCCGGCAAGGCAATAGCGACGACGTCACCGGCCATAAGGGTTTTTACTACCACTTCCTCGATATGCGGACCGGCCTGCGCGTCTGGCGCTGCGAACTGTCGATGGTGGATACGGCGTTGCTGATATCAGGCATGCTGGTGGCGAGCGCTTATTTCTCCGGTGACGATGACGAGGAAGCCGAAATCCGCCAACTGGCCGAGGCGCTCTACCGGCGCGTCGACTGGCGGTGGGCACAAGGTTCAAGCCCGACCCTGCGGCAAGGCTGGAAGCCAAAGAGCGGCTTTCTGCACTATGGCTGGGAGGGCTACAACGAAGCGACGATCCTCTACGTGCTGTCGATGGCCTCGCCTGACAGTCCAACCTCGGATAACAGCTACGAGGGCTGGACGGCGACCTATCAGTGGGAAAACATCTACGGCTACGACGTGCTGTATGGCGGCCCATTGTTCATGCACCAGTTCTCGCATGCCTGGATCGATTTCGCCGGCATCCGCGACGCCTTCATGCGCGAGAAGAACTCGGACTATTTCGAAAACAGCCGCCGCTCGACCTATCTGCATCGCGACTATGCGCGCCACAACCCTTACGGCTATGACGGCTATGAAGAGAACCTTTGGGGACTTTCGGCGGGCGACGGGCCGGGCGGCTTCCGCACCAGCGTGGAGCGACAGCGCCGGCGGTTTTCCGGCTATGCCGCGCGCGGCGCTCCGTTCGGGCCCGATGACGGGACGATCGCCCCTTGGTCCTATCCGGCATCACTGCCTTTCGCGCCGGAGATCTGCCTGGCGGCGCTGCGCCATCTCGGTGATCGCTACCCCGAGGTGATCGACAATTTCCGGCTGCCGAGCGGCTTCAATCCGACATTGGCGAACCGGCGTAAATTCGGGAGGCACGGCTGGGTGTCGGAGGGCCACTATGGGCTGGATCAGGGTATCGTGGTGATGATGATCGAGAACCATCGGTCAGGGCTGATCTGGAAGCTGATGCGGTCCAATCAGCATATCCGTCGCGGCCTGCACAAGGCCGGATTCAATGGCGGCTGGCTGTCTCAGCCGGCAAGCCCGGCGTCAGGTGGCGGCAATGTCGCGTGACCGGACCAGGACCACCGCCTTCCCCGTCGACAGCAACGACATCAGTCTGATCGCGAGCGCCCATCCGCCGCACTGGAAGAACCCGCAGCCGGACGGTCCCTACAACCTCGTCGTCATCGGTGCCGGGCCGGCTGGGCTGACTGCCGCCTACGAAGCGGCCGGCCTCGGCGCAAAGGTCGCGCTCATCGAGCGCAATCTGATCGGCGGAACTTGCGTCAATGTCGGTTGCATCCCGTCCAAGTCGATCATCCGCACCGCAAGGCTTTATGCCGACATGCGCGATGCCGAGAATTTCGGCGGCGACATGCCGGACCGTCTTCACGTCGACTTTCCGCGCGCCATGACGCGGATGCGGCAGATCCGGCAGCGGATCAGCCGCGCGGATGCCGCCGATAGGCTGGTTTCCGAAGGCATCGACCTTTATTTCGGCGAAACGCTGTTTTCCGGACCGGACGCTGTCACGGTCGCCGGACAAACCTTGCGTTTCAGGAAGGCGCTGATCGCGACAGGCGCGCGCCCGAGGCTGCCGACGATTCCAGGCCTTGCCGAGGCCGGCTATCTCAGCAACGAGACCATGTTCGAGCTCACGGAGTGCCCGAAGCGGCTTCTGGTCATTGGCGGCGGACCGCTCGGCTGCGAGGCGGCGCAGGCCTTCTGCCTGCTCGGTGCCAAGGTCATCCTGGCGCAACGGGAACCGATGTTCCTGCCCGGCGAGGAACGCGACGCCGCCCAGATCCTTTCGGACGCGCTGGCGCGCGAAGGTGTCGAGGTTCGCCTCAACACCGAGGTGGTAGCGGTGCGAACGGAAGGCGGCAAGAAGCTCGCCGACCTGGTGTGCGACGACATCACGACAACGATTTCCGTCGACGAGATCATCACCGGCATCGGCCGATCGCCCAATGTCGACGGCCTCGACCTGGAAAACGCCGGGGTGGCATACGATGCCGACGGTATCAAGGTGGACGATTATCTCCGCACCACAAATCCGCACATCTATGCGGCGGGCGATGTCTGCCTCGCCTACAAATTCACCCACACCGCCGAGGCCACAGCTCGCATGGTCGTGCGCAATGCCCTGTTTCTCGGACGCAGGAAACTGAGCGAGCTGGTCATTCCGTGGTGCACCTACACCGATCCGGAGATCGCCCATGTCGGCCTCTATCCGGCGGAGGCGCGCCAGAACGGCATCCCGGTCAAGACTTATACGGTGCTGATGCACGATGTCGCCCGGGCGGTCATGGACGGCGAGGAGGAGGGTTTCGTCAAAATCCACGTCAGGGAAGGGTCCGACCGCATCCTGGGCGCCACGGTCGTCGCCAGCCATGCCGGTGAGATGATCAATGCGGTGTCGCTGGCCATCAAATCGGGCATGGGATTGCGTGCGCTGGCCGACGTCATCCATCCCTTCCCGACGCAGGCGCTAGGCATAAAGATGGCCGGCGACACCTATCGGCGGACAAGGCTCACCTCATCATGGAAGCATCTGGCTGGCCGCTGGTTGGCGTGGTCCAGGCGATGGTGACATTCCGGCAGCCTGCCGCAGCTGGTGCATCGGACATTCGGCGACGATGCGGCGCTTGACGAAAGCCTCGTCGACCATCTCGGATATCCGCCAAACGTCGGTGCCATCCAGAGGTTAGCCGGCTCTATATTTCCGCGGATCCTGCGGGCCCTGCCGACCGCGACTCCAATTTCGTGGCTGCCCTGTCAGAGTGCGTGCAGAAGTTCTTGCCGAATGGGCTCGAGATAGGTTTGCGGATGCAAGCGTCCCCAAACATGGTCGCGCTCGGTCAGATGCTTAACCTGCTCTATCCAGCGCCTTGGCGCATCGGGGTCCCTGACCTCATGCCAGTCGTCGACGACAATGACCGGCAGACCCTGATAGAGCGGGTCGAGCGGCGAGGTCTTGGTGACGACGATGCAGCCGAGATAGAACAGCTCCCATGTCCTATGGCAGTCCAGGCCGTTGCCTTCGGTGGACAGGACAAGCGGGTATTGCGAGTACAGTTGCCAGATCGAGCGCTGCGAGACGCGTTTCGCCAGGAAATCGACATGCGGACATCCGCGCAGGACATCAAGCAGTTCCCGGCGCTGTCTCGAGCCATTGCTGATGCTGAAATCAGAGAACAGTCTGGGCGGGCGGCGGTCCACATGATCCTGCCGGGCGCGTATGATTTCCAGTTGCTTCACAAGCCCTTCCGGCGTGGCGAAGGACCGAGGCGTGTGAAGATCGAGCCCGATCGGGAAAGGCTTGACCCTGGGGTGAGTGCCGTCACAATTCTGGCTGTACCAGGAGACCAGGAAGGGGTTGGCGAGAAGCTGGTCGACGGTGCCCTTCGCCAGATCAGACGGCACCGAAGCATCGCCATCGGTCGTCAGCAGCGTGAACGGTGCCGTGATCGTCGGCAACACGATCCTGACGAACGTGTCGAGATCACAGGTTTGCGCATCCCTGGACAAGGTGCTCAGACGCAGCCAGACGATGCCATGTGCGCCGCTGTAATGCTGGCGGAAAAATGCCTCGCTCTGTGTCGATGCGGTTGACGCGTTGCGATACCAGCGCGGCCCGGCGAAATCGCAGAAATGTCCGATCCCCTGCGACCACAGCACGGGCGGAACGCCAAGAAATCTCAGCGCCCTGGAATAGACGGCTCTTTTGACTGCCCTTCGCAACCTGCCCATGGGCAACTCCTAGCGCGGATGCCAATACCGTTGCAACGTGCTGCCCGACATATTCGCCTTGAGCGGAACAAAGGCCAAAAGTTTCCCCGCAATACCCCTTCCGGCTCCGGAGAACCCAACTTACGACAGGCGCAGCCGCCGGCGAGGCTCGATCTACAGACTTGATTATGACAAAGGTCGAAGGGCTTGCGGTCGGCGCAAGGCCGCACGTCTCAATCGTGCAATTCCCGCGATATCGGCGGCCCCACCGAAAAGCCGGAGAATGTGACCTCGAAGCCCTCGCGTTGCGGCGAACAGCACATCATGCCGACATCGACCGTCCTGGAGATCGGAAAGTAGGCGAGCCGCACAGGCTTCCAGTGGCCGTCGGAAGCATCGAGATACTGGACACGGATCGTTTCGGCGTGACGGGTCAGCCGGATCCTGACGCCGCCCGGACCGGCATGAATGGCGACCAGCGACCAGTCTGACGTGTCGTTGGTGACCACGACGGAGAAATAGGCAAGGCCGTCGGTGTACTCGATACCGGCCTTGATCCAATGGGTTTCGCTGAGCCGGACCATCAGCCCCGCCTGATCATAAAGCACCTCGTAGTCGCCTTTGACGGTGACCTCGGCGGTGAAATCGCCTTCGACGGGCCGGTGCAGGAAGTGGCCATTGTCGCGCCAGAAACCGTAGAAGGTCTCGCGCCAGAAATCGGTCTCCTTGCCGGTGCGCACACGAACGCTGTCGCCGTCGATAGAATGGTGCGGCGGCGGGTTAAGCCAGGTCAGGTCCTGCACTGTCATCCTTCGCGCCGCTCCAATCCAGATGTGCATGGCGGGGTTGCCGGCGTGGTCGGCAGTGACCGATCAGCCCGGCTGATCGGTCGACGGCTGATCAGCCCGCGAATGTGTAGGCCGTCTTCTCCGTGGTGTAGAACTCCGCCGCATAGTGGCCCTGCTCGCGCGGCCCATAGCTCGAACCCTTGCGGCCGCCGAAGGGAACATGGAAATCGACACCCGCCGTCGGCAGGTTGACCATCACCATGCCGGCCTCCGAATTGCGCTTGAAGTGCGTGGCATGCTTGAGGCTCGAAGTGCAGATGCCGGAGGTCAAGCCAAAGGGCGTGTCATTGGCGACGGAAAGCGCCTCGTCATAGTCCTTGACGCGAATGACGCTGGCGACAGGCCCGAAAATCTCCTCGCGCGAACTGCGCATGGCGTTGGTCGCCTCGGTCAGCAACGCCGGCTGCAGGTAGAAGCCCGGCGTCTTGCGGTCGAGCCGCTCGCCACCGAAGGCGAGCGTGGCACCTTCCCTGACGCCGATGGCGATATAGTCCTCGTCCTGCTTCAGCTGCGTCGCGTCGACGACAGGACCGATCTGGGTCTGCGCGTCGAGCGCATCGCCGATGACCAGTTTGCTCATGCGATCCTTGAGGGCGTCGACGAAGCGGTCGTGAATGCCGTCAGCCACAATCAGCCTGGACGAGGCGGTGCAACGCTGGCCGGTCGAGAAGAAGGCACCATTGAGCGCGCAATCGACGGCGATCGCGAGGTCGGCATCGTCGAGCACGACCAGCGGGTTCTTGCCGCCCATTTCAAGCTGGAACTTGCGCATATGTTCGATGCTTGCAGCGGCAACGCGCTTGCCGGTGCCGACCGAGCCGGTGAAGCTGATGGCGTTGACATCGGGACTGTCGAGCATCGCCTGACCGACGACCGAGCCCTTGCCCATGACGAGATTGAGCACGCCCTTCGGCAGGCCGGCGCGATGCAGGATGTCGACGATGGTCCAGGCGCTCTCGGGAACCAGTTCCGCAGGCTTGAAGACGACGGTGTTGCCGTGTGTCAGCGCCGGGGCGATCTTCCAGGCCGGAATAGCGATCGGAAAATTCCACGGCGTGATGATGCCGACCACGCCGACCGCCTCGCGCGTCATCTCGACGCCGACGCCCGGCCGCACGCTCGGCACGACCTCTCCGGTCAAACGCAACGTTTCGCCGGCAAAGAAGTCGAATATCTGGGCGGCGCGAATTGTCTCGCCGATGCCTTCGGCCAGCGTCTTGCCTTCCTCTCGCGCCAGATTGCGGCCGATCTCGTCCTTGCGCGCCAGAATCTCGTCGGAGGCCTTTTTCAACACCGCGTGACGCGCCAGCGGACCGGAGCGGGACCAAGCCGGGAACGCTGCCTTGGCCGCAGCGATCGCCTGCTGGGCCTGTTCGACACCCGCCGAGGCATAGTCGCCGACGACGTCGCCGGTATCCGAGGGGTTGATGTTGCGCGAACCGGCATCGCCGACCCACTCGCCATCGATGAGGTTCTTTCGAAACAGCGTCATATCGTATGTTCCTGCTTGTTGGCCGCGCGGGCATCTGTCTGAACTGGTATTTGCCAGACAATTGCCTCGCGGGAAAGCAAACAGTGAACCGCCAGCCGCGACAAAAATCCCCGTGCCTGCGCCGCGCGGATGGCGGGCGACGACGATTCCCCATCGAGCCTCGATGCAGCCAACCTCCATCGTGCATCAATCCGCTTGGGCCGATTCATCCTGTACACTTATGTCCATAGCCTTGATTTGCCTGAGGCAGCATGTCATGCGTCGTGTCGATGGCAGCTCTCGAAACGACGATTCAGCGCGCCGGCGCCACCGGCAACATCAAGGCCACTCGCGAAGACTGGCTGAAGCTTGCGCTTGAAACGTTGATCTCTGACGGAGTCGAACGCGTCCGCGTGCTGACGCTTGGCCAGAAGCTCGATGTGTCGCGCTCCAGCTTCTACTGGTATTTCAAGAGCCGGCAGGATCTGCTCGATCAGTTGCTGGACTACTGGCGGCAGACGAATACCAAATTCATCGTGGAACGCGCCAGGCGGCCTTCCGCCACCGTCATACGCGGGGTGATGAGCATTTTCGAATGCTGGGTGGACGAAAGGCTGTTCGACCCCCAGCTGGATTTCGCGATCAGGGCCTGGGCCCGTCGCTCGCCCGCCATCAGGCGCGCCTTAGACGAGGCCGACGAGGAGCGTGTCAACGCCATACGCGACATGTTCATGCGTCACGGCTACGACGAGGAGGATGCCTTCGTGCGGGCCCGCGTGCTGTATTTCATGCAGATCGGCTATTACTCGCTTGAGCTCAACGAGCCGATGAGCAGCCGCCTGCCTCACGTCGCCGGTTATCTGCGCAGCTTCACCGGCCAGGAGCCTCCGGCGGAGGATGTCGAGGACTTCTCGCGCTATGTCGAGAAGACGCTTTCGCGCAATCGATAGTACGGGCCGCTCGGCCGCCGCGGCCTGACGATTTCGCGTCGTGCATCGGCCCAATAGCAAGCACGGTTGCTGCCGACAGCAGCAGAGGAGCCCTCTGCCGTATCGGCGCAGAGCGGCGCACGGGCGCTCATTCCGCTGTCCGCCAACCTCTAGACACATATGTACAATACCGATAGGGTACGCCACACTGGCTGGGTGGAGTGCGACAGGATGAAATCCCAATATCGGGCGATCGTCATCGGCGGCGGCGTGGTTGGAGCCTCGGTGCTCTATCACCTGGCGAAGTTCGGCTGGAGCGACGTCGCGCTGATCGAACGCGAGGTGCTGACCGCAGGGTCGAGTTGGCATGCGGCCGGCGGGTTCCATGCGCTGAACGCCGATCCCAACATCGCCGCCCTGCAGGCCTACACGATCGACCTGCTCTCCGAGGTCGAGAAAGAATCGGGCCAGAGCATCGGCATGCACATGACCGGTGGCATCTCGGTCGCCTCCGCGCCGGAGCGCTGGGAATGGTTGAAAGCGTCATACCGCATCTTCCAGACCATGGGCATCGACGATGTCCACCTGGTCGGAGTCGATGAGATCAAGCAGCGCTGCCCGATTCTCAACACCGATGGCATGCTGGGTGGACTCTATGCCGCGCGCGAAGGCCATATCGATCCCTCGGGCGTCGTGCACGCCTATGCCAAGGCAGCCAGGCTGCGCGGCGCCGATATCATCGAGCACAACCGCGTGCTGGCACTCAACCGCCGCGCGGACGGCGGCTGGGACGTAGTCACCGAGAAGGGCACGGTCATTGCCGAACACGTCGTCAATGCCGGCGGGCTGTGGGCCAAGCAGGTCGGCCGGATGGCCGGCATCGACCTGCCGGTGTCGCCGATGGAGCACCATTATCTCGTCACCGAGGCGCTGCCCGAAATCCAGGCGCTGGACAAGGAATTGCCGCTGATCGTCGATCTCGAAGGCTTCACCTACATGCGCCAGGAACAGAAGGGCCTGCTGCTCGGCATCTACGAGATCAACCACAAGCACTGGAACATGGATGGGGCGCCGTGGGATTACGGCATTGAACTGATCCAGGAAGACACCGACCGCATCGCCGACGAGTTGGCCCTCGGCTTCAGCCGATACCCCTGCCTGGAGAATGCCGGCATCAAGCGCTGGGTGAACGGCGCCTTCACCTTCTCGCCGGACGGCAATCCGCTGGTCGGCCCGGTGCGCGGGGTTCCCAACTACTGGGTGGCGTGCGGCGTCATGGCCGGTTTCCTGCAAGGCGGCGGGGTCGGCAAGTCGCTTGCCGAATGGATGATCCATGGCGAGCCGGAAGCCGATGTCTACGGCATGGACATCGCCCGCTATGGCGATTTCGCCTCCAACCGCGAATACATCAGGCAGACCACCGGGCAGTTCTATTCGCGCCGCTTTGTCATGAGCTATCCCAACGAGCAGTTGCCGGCGGGGCGGCCCTTGAAGACAGCCGGCGCGCATGACGCGATGGATGCCGCCGGCGCGCGCTGGGGCAATTCATGGGGCATGGAAGTGCCGCTCTATTTCGCGCCGCATGGCTTCGTCGAGACACCGACGCTGAAGCGCTCCAACGCCTTCGACATCGTCGCACAGGAGTGCCGCAAGGTGCGCGAGGGCGTCGGTCTGCTCGATATCACTGCCTTCTCACGCTACGAAATCGCCGGGCCGCAGGCGGAAGCTTGGCTCGACCGGCTGCTTGCCTGTGCGCTGCCCAATCCGGGTCGCGCCAAGCTCGCGCCTATGCTCGGCGAAAACGGCAAGCTCAAGGGCGACCTCACCGTCTTCAACTGGGGCGATGGCTCCTGGTGGATCATGGGATCCTACTATCTGCGGCAGTGGCATATGCGCTGGTTCGAGCAGCATATGAGCGACGGCGTCACCGTCCGCGACATTTCAGACGCGGTCGTCGGTTTCTCGCTGGCTGGTCCCAATGCGCGAATGTTGCTTGAGCGCCTCACACATCAGGACGTTTCGCACGAGGCCTTTGGCTTTCTAGCCTGCAAGACATTGGATGTCGGGCTGGTGCGGGCCAAGGTCGGACGGCTCTCGGTCATCGGCGAACTCGGCTACGAGATCCATTGCCAGGCCAATGAGCACGCGGGCCTGCGCCGCGCTCTGCTGACGGCAGGCAAGTATCTGGGCGTCACCGAATACGGCTTCAGCGCGGTCAATTCGCTGCGGCTCGAAAAGAGCTTTGGTATCTGGTCGCGCGAGTTCACGCAGGACTATACGCCCGATGAGACCGGGATGGACCGCTGGATCGCTTTCGACAAGGGCGATTTCATCGGCCGCGAGGCGGCCCGGAAGGAGCTGAAGGCTTCATCGAGGCGCACGCTGGTGACGCTCGAAATCGACGCGGCGGACGCCGATGCCAGCGGTTACGAGCCGGTCTGGTATAGAGGCAAGCTTGCTGGCTTCGTCACCTCGGGCGGCTACGGCCATACGGTCGGCAAGAGCCTCGCCATGGCGCTGGTCGAGCGCGAAGTGGCTGATATCGATACGCAGTTGACAACCCACATCGTCGGCGTCGAAAGAGGTGCGCGCGTCATCGCCTCGTCGCCATACGATCCACTGGGCAAGGCGATGCGGGCATGACCGATCGAACCGGTGACGTCGGTGCGGAAGACCATGCGATGATCCACGTTTCTTTCCGAAAATCAGGCCGGTCCGGCACGTCATGACCACACGCTATTCCGCCTTTTCGCTGTTCAAGGAGGGCCTGGCCGGCCAAACCGGCTGGCAACCGGCGTGGCGCTCGCCCGAGCCGAAACTGTCCTATGATGCGATCGTCATCGGTGGCGGCGGCCATGGGCTGGCAACGGCCTATTACCTGGCCAAGAACCACAACATCACCAGGGTAGCGGTGCTGGAAAAAGGCTGGATCGGCGGCGGCAACACCGGCCGCAACACCACCGTGGTGCGCTCCAACTACTATTATCCGGAGAGCGTCGAGCTATACGGGCTGGCGCACCGGCTCTATGAGGGATTGTCGAAAGAGCTCAACTACAACGTCATGCTGTCGCAACGCGGCATGGTCAATCTCTGCCACTCGACCGGCGAGATGGAGATCGGCGCCCGCACCGTCAACGCCATGCAGATCAACGGCATCAATGCAGAGCTGTTTTCGCCTGACGATGTGCGCCGGGTGGCGCCGATCTACAATTTTTCACCGGACGCACGCTTCCCGGTGTTCGGCGGTATCTGGCAAGGCAGGGCCGGAACGGCACGCCATGATGCGGTCGCCTGGGGCTATGCGCGGGCCGCAAGCCGACTCGGCGTCGACATCATCCAGAACTGCGAGATCACCGATTTCATCATCGAGGGCGGCCGCTGCCGTGGCGTCCAGACCTCGCGTGGCGCGATCCGTGCCGAGCGTATCGGCATGGCGGTGGCCGGGCATTCTTCGGTGCTGGCGGCCAAGGCCGGCTTCCGCCTGCCGATCAATTCCTATGCGCTGCAGGCCTGCGTGTCCGAACCGGTCAAGCCGATCCTCGACACGGTGGTGCTGTCGCCCGGCTGCGGCGTCTATGTCAGCCAGTCGGACAAGGGCGAGATCGTCATCGGCGGCGGGCTCGACCGCATCCCCTCCTACGCGCAGCGCGGCAATCTGCCGACGCTGGAGGGGGTGATCGCCGGCCTTTTGGAGATGTTCCCGATCTTCGGCCAGCTCAAGCTGATGCGGCAATGGGCTGGGATCGTCGATGTCGTGCCGGACTCCTCGCCGATCATCGGCCCCTCGCCGCTGCCCGGCCTGTTCCTCAATTGCGGCTGGGGCACGGGCGGCTTCAAGGCCATTCCCGCAGGCGGCACGCTGCTGGCGAACCTGCTGGCGACTGGCGAACACAACCACATCAGCCGTCCGTTCGACCTTGATCGCTTCGCCAGCGGGCGGCTGATCGACGAAGCGGCCGGCTCCGGCATCGCGCACTGATGCATGTCGCCCAAAAGTACGCAGCGGTTTGGGGAGAACGACATGCATAAAGACGAAGATTGAGGATTTTATGCAGCTTTTCCCTTGCCCATTCTGCGGCCCGCGCGACGAAACCGAATTCTACTATGGCGGCGATGCCGGAAATGCCCG
>NZ_RZRW01001329.1:0-624 GCF_003998745.1 Mesorhizobium sp. M7A.F.Ca.US.014.04.1.1
GCGTCTGCTTCAGCCTGGCGCTTGCCGATTTGTATGCCGCGCGTGCTTATATGCGCGGCGGCCCCGGCTGCTGGACAGCAATCCGCCGTCCTTCAAGTTTTTGAACCATGGGTTTTTCGATATGAGCCTGGACTCCGTTCGTGCGTTCTTTGCCACCCACGCGCCCGACATCGATGTCATCGTCACGGAGGCGAGCTCGGCGACGGTGACCCTGGCGGCCGAGGCGCATGGCGTGCTGCCGGCGCAGATCGCCAAGACGATCTGCCTGCGCGTCGGCGACCGCACCATGCTGGTGGTGACCAGCGGCATCGCCAGGCTGGACAACCGCAAGTTCAAGGACCAGTTCGGCGGCAAGCCGCGCATGCTCGACGCGGCGGAAGTTGTCGAAGCGACGAGCCACCCGGTCGGCGGCGTCTGCCCGTTCGGCCTGCCGGCGCCGCTGCCGGTCTATTGCGACGTATCGCTGCGCGAATTTGACGAGGTCGTGCCCGCGGCAGGCGCCACCAATGCGGCGGTGCGGATCAGCCCGCAGAGGATGGTTGAGCTGATTGGGGCTGAGTGGATCGATGTGTGCCAGGGGTAGCCCAAGCCAGAGTTCAAGCGGCAGAGCACATGGTTGCCCCG
>NZ_RZRW01001330.1:0-619 GCF_003998745.1 Mesorhizobium sp. M7A.F.Ca.US.014.04.1.1
GGGGCTGATCCCGACCTGGGTGAAGGATACACGCGAGTTTCCGCTGCTGTTCAACGCGCGCTCCGAAGGGGCTGCCGAAAAGGCGTCGTTCAAGGCCGCCATGCGCCATCGCCGCGCTTTGGTGCCGGCGTCCGGCTTTTATGAATGGCGGCAAACCGGTGGCAAGAAGGGGCAGCCTTACTGGATACGCCCCAGGCATGGCGGGTTGGTTGCCTTCGCCGGGCTGATCGAGACCTATGCCGAGCCGGGCGGTTCGGAAATGGACACCGGCGCCATCCTGACCATCAACGCCAATGCCGACATCGCGCATATCCACGACCGCATGCCGGTGGTGATCGACCCCAGGGATTTCGCCCGTTGGCTGGATTGCCGCACGCTCGAACCGCGTGATGTCGCCGATCTGTTGCGGCCGGCTCAGCTCGATTTCTTCGAGGCAATTCCGGTCTCCGACCTCGTCAACAAGGTCGCCAACACCGGACCGGAGATTCAGGAGCGGGGCGAGATCGGGCCGGAGCCCGAGAAGGTCAAGCGCCAGAAGTCCGGCGCGGACGACAGTCAGATGACGTTGTTCTAGCAGAGGGCGCGCGCGTCGGCGCCTTCATTTCTGGCGCCATTGGCG
>NZ_RZRW01001331.1:0-619 GCF_003998745.1 Mesorhizobium sp. M7A.F.Ca.US.014.04.1.1
GATGTTTCGGATTCCCTATCACCTCGCGGCTGGGCCCGATCTCCACGATCTCGCCAAGATACATGACAGCCACGCGGTGGCTGACACGTTCGACAATAGCCATGTCGTGACTGATGAAGAGGTATGACAGCCGTAGTTCCTCCTGCAGCTCAAGCAGCAGGTCGATCACCTGGGCCTTGACCGAAACGTCGAGCGCCGAGACGGCCTCGTCGGCTATGATGACCTTCGGGTCGAGCATCAGGGTCCGGGCGATACAAATTCTCTGGCGCTGACCGCCGGAAAACTCGTGCGGAAGACGGGTTATCATCGACGGTTCGAGGCCGACACGCTCCAGAAGATGTTTCGCCTTCTCCAAAGCCTTGGCCTTGGTCGCCAACCCATGGCATAGCAGGGGCTCTGCCAGGATTGCACCGACGTTTTGCTTCGGGTCCAGGGAACTGAAAGGATCCTGGAAGATCATCTGCACGTTGCGTCGGAGGTCCGAAAGATCGGACCTGTTGTCGCGCCGCACCGTGCGTCCGTCGAAGACCACTTCGCCGGAATCCGGCGGATTGAGAAACAGGATGCTGCGGCCCGTGGTCGACTTACCGCAGCCGGAATCGCCAACAAGCGACAGCGT
>NZ_RZRW01001332.1:0-618 GCF_003998745.1 Mesorhizobium sp. M7A.F.Ca.US.014.04.1.1
GTTCCGGAGCAATCCTTCGCGGACACCTCCAGGATCGAGGATTCAACCGTGTTCGATCCTGGCGTCGTGCGGCCACCGGGCTGGGTATCAGGAACCGTCATCTATCAAGGCCCGGCCCTGGGTGCCCCAGCAGGTACCAGCTCTTCGGCCGCCGCATCAAAGCCGCCCATCGAGCAGCGCATGCTGCTCGGCGCCGCCGAGGTGGTCAGATACTGCGCGGCAAACACTATTCTCGCTGCGGCCGCTCCTTTGCTGATGCTGTTTGGGCAACTCAGGCTGATGCCTGTCGAAAGACAGGCGGAGCCACTGGCGCAACATGTCGCTGAGGCCATCGAAAAATTCGACCGGACGGTGGAGAAATCGGACGTTGCCGAAGAGGATGCGCGGATTGCGCGTTATGTTCTGTGCGAAACAGCCGACGATCTCATCGGCAACCTGCCTTGGCCTGGGAAAGACGACTGGTCGCAACGCAGCATGTCGTGGCAGTTCTTTCATACCCAGTCCTCCGGCACAGGCTTCTACGAAGCACTGAACAAGATCCTGGCCCATCCCGAGACACATTACGATCTGCTCGAACTGATGCATGTCTGTCTGTCGCTGGGGTTCGAGGGCCAGTAT
>NZ_RZRW01001333.1:0-618 GCF_003998745.1 Mesorhizobium sp. M7A.F.Ca.US.014.04.1.1
CCGACCTCGATAGCGAACATGACCGTCTCGGCGCGCTCGGGCTCAATCCGAAGAAGATCATCGAGTTCAACCGCGACGGGTCGCTGATCGCCCGCTTTTTCTTCATCGAGGATCCGGACGGCTATAAGATCGAGGTTCTGCAGCGCGGAGGTCGCTTCCAATAGGAGACATAGCAACCGCGCCGGTAGGTGCGGCGCCAGCAACGGCGCTTACCAGAGCGCAGATAGCAAGCAGGGAGGAATAAAATGGTCACGATCTATGACGCGAAGCCCGGGCTTTCACGTCGCGAGCTTCTCAAACGCGGTGGCATCGGCGCGCTGCTCGTCATCTCCGGCAGTGCCGTCATCAGCCCCGAACATAGCTGGGGGCTCGAGACATCGGCACTCAAGCCCGAAACCATGGCGACGCTGATCCAGATGGCGCGCGACATCTATCCGCACGATCAGGTCCCCGACAAATACTACGCCATTGCGGTGAAGGGCCATGACGAGCAGGCCGGCAAGGACACCGCCTACAAGGCGATGATCGAAGACGGCATCGCCGACCTCGACAAGAAGTCCGGTAACGGCGGCTACCGCGGTCTCGGCTGGGAGGACCAACGCGTCGGCGTGCTGAAGC
>NZ_RZRW01001334.1:0-618 GCF_003998745.1 Mesorhizobium sp. M7A.F.Ca.US.014.04.1.1
ATCCTGCGTCGTGTAGCGACCTGCGGTGTCGATCAACACGGCCTGGTCGGTAAACCACCAGTCGCAGGCACGTGTTCCGCCAATGCCGGCCACCGGTTGGGCGTCTCCTGAACCGGCAAGCGGAAAATTCAGCCCCGAATTGACCAGTGCCGTTGTCTTGCCGGCACCCGGCGGGCCTATGACGACGTACCAGGGGACGTCGTAGAGGAAGTTGCGCTTGCCGCTCGACCCTTTGAGCGCCGCCAAGGCCTCATTCATGCGGGCTTCGAGCAGCCGCCCATCGTCATCATCGCGGTCATCATTGTGCGCAACGACGGTTTCGAGCGCTTTTTGCGCCTTCCTCCCCTGCCAGAAACGCAGCCCGTGAACAAGCGCCAGCGTCGCCACGATTACACCGATGATCGTTGCACGCAGCCAGGCAGGCCCGAGCGGCCGGCTATCGGCAAAGCGGATCAAGGGGCCGGCAAACCATATGGCCGTCGCGAAGCCGATCAGCGCGGTCATGCTGAATATCCGCAGCAGCCAACGCGTCATGGATGCTTCCAGCAGGTCGTCACAATGTCTCCTCCCTGGGGATCATCACATCGACACGGCGGGTCCTTGGGCGGCCTTCCGGCG
>NZ_RZRW01001335.1:0-617 GCF_003998745.1 Mesorhizobium sp. M7A.F.Ca.US.014.04.1.1
CGCACCGGCAAAGCGAGACTTGAAGCGCTCCAAAATCGTGCGGCGATCGCCTTGGCTGCAAATGCGGTCAATCAGATCGCGAAACGCACGGTTGACCGTCGGCTCAATCGGGCCGGGACTGTCGAAGCGCCAGTTTCCATCAAATTGCAGCATTTGAACTACCTCGAAGCGTTGAAGCGGGCGATACGGCTCCGAGCGAAGGGGATTGAGAAAATGGAGATCGGCGAAGGCCTTTTGATTGTCAACGATCCGTGAAGGGATCACAACGTGAACAGGGCTAACTCCTAAACGTGGGACAAACCAGGGAGCACGTCACCACCCGAGACGTTCCTGGCCCCTAAACGAAAAAATCGCACCGGTTAGACCGGGGACGGTTATTGGTTTTTGACAGAATTGGTTGCGGGGACAGGATTGGTTTTTTGTCCCGCGGCGTCGGCTTTGCCTCCTTGCAAGGCAGGCCCCTGAGCCAAGGCAAATCGATGGCCAGCCAGCCGAGTATCAAAACGGCCCGGACGAGGCGGGCCGTTTTGCCGGCTGAGCTGAATGTGTCATTTGTCGAACGCTACATGGATGGTGTCGAACTTTCCAAGGGTGCAGTTCAAGGCATTCGCTTCGAC
>NZ_RZRW01001336.1:0-615 GCF_003998745.1 Mesorhizobium sp. M7A.F.Ca.US.014.04.1.1
CTCGTCGGCAAGTGGGGTTTTGCAGTTGCCAGCGGCAATTATTGCGACACATTCAGCAACTGCGATCCAGGCAGCGGCGGCAGCGTCACCTTTACCTTCGGGGCTGACGGGCGCACCTATTACGCGCTGTTCCAATCGTCTCTGGTCGACGGCTGCGGTCAGGTCCGGTCGCTGACCCTGAAAACCGGCAAGGCCTCCGTGCGCGGTTCGACCCTGGTTTTCACGCCGACGGCAGGAACCTACAAATCCGTCAATGGTTGCCGGCCCGACCTTACGGGCCTCTGGAAATTCAAGCCCGGTGACCTGAAGCCGGTCTCCTTGCGTTGGCAACTGGACGGCAACCAGTTGCGGCTGATCGACCCCGACGGCGAAGCGAGCGGCGTTTACTCGAGGAGGTGAACCTAGCGCTCGCCGGTCAGCGCGTCGATGCGGGCGCGTAACATTGCAATCTCCTCCTCGAGGGCGCTGACGCGCTCCTCGAGGCCGGAGGCAGATGAAGCAGCCGACGCAGCCTGCATGGCGATGGGGGCGATCTGCGGAATCCCGCTCAGCAGATGGACGTAACGCTCCTCGCGCTGGCCCGGTCCGCGTGGGATTTCCTGGATGAGTGGCGGT
>NZ_RZRW01001337.1:0-614 GCF_003998745.1 Mesorhizobium sp. M7A.F.Ca.US.014.04.1.1
CCCGCCATGGCCGTTTCCGCCGCACCATGCAAGCGGCACTTCGTCGCCCACCATCTGCCGCACCATGTCGGCCGTGCCCTCGGCAACCAGCGGCGAATGCGAGACGATGACGATGCCGACATTGCTCATGCGCTTTCCCCGAGGCTGTGCGCCACTGTGCGCACCAGCAGCGCGGTTGAGCGCGCGCCGGCGTCCATATGACCGATCGATCGGTCGCCCAGGAACGAGGCGCGGCCACGCAAGGCTTTCATAGGCACGGTCGCGTCGGCCGCGGCGTCGGCGATATCGGCGATTTCAAGAGCTGTCTTTCCCTGCAGCAGCGCGTCATGCACCGGCTGCAGCACGTCGAGCATGGTTTTTTGTCCGATCTGCGATTTGCCGCGTGCTGCCACAGCTTCGATCGCCTTGCCGAACGCCGCCGTCAGATTGGCGCGATCGGGTTTCGCCGAAATCTCCTTGCCGAGTGCCAGGAACAGGGTGCCGAACAGCGGGCCGGAGGCGCCGCCGACCGTCATCACCAGCTTGGTGCCGATCGCCTTCAGGGCATCGGGCAGCGGTTTGGCCGAAAATGCTTCGGCTTCGGCGCGCACGGCCTCGAAGCCGCGCTTCATGTT
>NZ_RZRW01001338.1:0-613 GCF_003998745.1 Mesorhizobium sp. M7A.F.Ca.US.014.04.1.1
ACCATCCGCCCGGGCCGCACACAATCGTGCCACGTTGATATGGTGACGGAACCAAACGTGTTCCGAAAAATGCTACAGATTTCGGACATCGCGAACGGGACCCGCCGACGGGGTCGGAGTAACGTCCGAGTGAAGTGACCGCTCCGTGTCCCAACGGGCCCTTCAATGAACGTGGCCTAGCGCCTCGCCGTCTTCTCATGAGTGACTTTCACAGTCTTGCATGTCAGAAAAATATAGGCTATTTTCTGACATATGAAGACCGCTGTTTCATCTGTCCCATCTCGATTCGTAATGCGAGCCCGCAGCTCCGGGCGCGGTAGCGTTTTCACGCCTAACGATTTCCTTGACCTCGGGGGGAGGGACTCGATCGATCAGGCGCTCTCGCGCCTCGCCAAGGCCGGCAGGCTGCGACGCCTCGCACGCGGCCTCTACGATTTCCCTAAGGTGCATCCAAAGCTTGGCCCGCTTTCTCCGGCCCCCGATGACATTGCCCAGGCTCTGGCCAGAGAGACAGGCTCTCAGGTGCAGGTTGCGGGCTCGCGCGCGGCAAATGTCCTCGGTCTATCGACTCAGGTTCCGGCCCGCAGTTCATACCTGACTGATGGTCCATCCC
>NZ_RZRW01000134.1:0-11662 GCF_003998745.1 Mesorhizobium sp. M7A.F.Ca.US.014.04.1.1
GCCGGGTTGGGATCGGCGCGACCGCCTGCCGCCACGCCCTTCTCGATTACGACATTGACCTCGTCCTTGCTGTCGACGGTGAGTGCGATCAACATCTGGCTGTCCCGCTTGGGGTCGCCGATCGGGCGCGCTGTGAACTGGCTGTAATGCTGGTGCGTCAGCAACATGACCCCGATCGAGTCTGAGAACATGATCGAGCTGGACTGGTCGCTCGAGAACTGCGGGTTCAGCGTGCCCCCGATCGCGAGATAGAACTTGGTCGCCGCCTGCAGATCGCGTACCGGTAGATTGAGGAAGATCATTTTGGTCATCGGTCTAAGCCTTGCTGCCGTTGATGGGTACTAGCCAGTCTAGTACTGTAACTATGGCTACCATGCGGGAACGGTACCGTCTAGTACTGGTTGAGAGGCGCTATGAAAATTGATGGTGAGACCAGGTCGGCTCGCAAGGATCGTGAAATCATTGAAGCGGCTACGGCCGCCTTCATCGCCAAGGGCTATGATGGAACCAGCATGGAAGAGATCGCCACCAAAGCAGGCGCATCCAAGCAGACTGTCTACAAGCATTTCACGGACAAGGAGACGCTTTTCGGCGAAGTCGTCGAGTCCACCGCCAGCCAGACCAACGATGTCGTCGAGTCGGTGACGATGCTGCTTTCCGAGGCGAAATTCATGGAGGGTGGGCTACAGCAGCTTGCCCGACGCATGACAACGACGCTGATGGACGAAGAGCTGCTGAAGCTGCGGCGTCTGATTATCGCCAACGCGGATCGGATGCCGCAGCTTGGCCGGAGCTGGTATGAAAAAGGTTTTGAACGCATGCTTGCCTCGGTGGCATCATGCTTTCAAAAGCTTACCAGTCGAGGCCTGTTGCAGACCAGCGATCCCCGTCTGGCGGCCAGCCATCTCTTCGGAATGCTTCTCTGGATCCCAATGAACGAAGCCATGTTCACCGGAAGCAACCCGCGTTCGAAGGCGGATCTCGAGCGGCACGCCGATGCTTCGGTCGAAGCATTCCTTGCCGCCTATGGGGCGCGGCCGAAATAGTCGCGCGCCGCTCCGCCAGCGACGCTTATTGTGGTCGATTGTCCGTCCACGCCAGCATCTTTTGCTTAAGGCCGGTGGCGGAGTCGGTTTAGGCACAGGGTGCTCGCTTACGATCCAAGGCTGCGATAAACCCAGGGCAGCCGTCTTTGCAGCTGGAGCGTCAAATGACCGTACTCACCCGACGCCGGCTTTTGAAAACGGCAGCGATTGCCGGCGCAGGCGGGGTCGGGCTTTCGGCCATGGGCCGGCTTGGTGGCTGGGCCGCTGCCATGCCTGAGCCGGTGGTTTTGCAGACGGCAAAGATCCAGGCGAAGCTGATGGATATCGGCCAGACCAGGGATGTGCTGACCTATGGCAACGCCGGAATGCCGCCCGTGCTCAGAATGAAAAAAGGCCAGCCCTTCGCTGCACGCCTTGTCAACGCGATCGACGATCCGACGACGATCCACTGGCACGGTATTCGCGTTCCAAACAAGATGGACGGCGTGCCGTTCCTGGTCCAGCCCTACGTCTACACCGGCGATCATTTCGACTACGCCTTCACGCCGCCCGATGCCGGCACCTTCTGGTACCACCCGCATTGCAACACGCTGGAGCAGATGGGCCATGGCCTGACGGGCGTGATCGTGGTCGAAAACCCAAGCGATCCGAAATTCGACGCCGAAATCGTCCTCAACTTGCGTGACTGGCGCCTCGGCGACGACGGTCAGTTCATCGACCAGTTCCGGCCGCGCGATGCCGCAAGAACCGGCACTTACGGCACGGTGCGCACCGCAAACTGGCTCGACCAGCCGCAATATGACACGCCGGCCGGAGGGCTGGTGCGGCTCAGGGTCGCCATCACCGACGTGACGCGCATCTACGCTTTTCGCGTCGACGGTGCGCAGGCGAGTGTCATGGCGCTCGACGGCAATCCGGTGCCTGAGCGTTTTTCGCCCGATGCCTTGCTGCTTGGACCCGGCCAGCGCATGGAGCTGGCCATACGCATGCCCGACGAGGAAGGCGCGATCGTCAGCTTGAGGGACGTCAGAGGCACCAAGCCAAAAATCCTGGCAACCCTGCGCGCGACAGGAAACTCCCTCAAACGGGACATTCGCGATGTTGCTCCACTGGAGCTCAATCCGGTGGCGGAAGTGGATCTCGCCAGTGCCAGGCATATTTCCCTGGCGCTCAGCGCCACGGCGGAAAATGTCCCGAGCGATGGCATCTGCGGCTCGCTGGGCTACAGTTTCTGGGCCATCAACAAAGTGCCGTGGCCCGGCGACACCAAGGATCCGACCGCGCCTCTGGCCGAACTGAAGCTTGGCCAAAGCTACGTCATCGACATGGAGAACCTGACGCCGCAATCCCATCCCATGCATCTGCACGGCATGAGCTTCAAGGTGCTGTCGTCCTCGACGCGCCAGGTTCAGCCCGTGATTTCCGACACCTATCTCATCCAGCCCAACGAGAAGGTTCAGCTCGGTTTCGTCGCCGATAATCCCGGCGACTGGCTGCTGCACTGCCACATCATCGAGCACCAGAAATCGGGAATGACGAGCTACGTCAGGGTGGTGTGAAGCCGCGTCAGCCTGCGCGTGGCGTCTGGACCGTCACTTGCGCAATTGAGCCTCGATCTCGTCGAGCACTTTGTCCTTGCCGATGCCGGTGAGGAAGGCGAGGCCCTTGATGACCGGCTTGGTCACCGAAGCGGAGATCGGGGTGGTTGCGACGATGAAGTCGACATTGTCGGCCAGTCCGGGCACTTCGGTGGCCTTTGCCTGCTGGGCATTGAAGGTGAGGCCGCGTTTCTTCATTTCCTCGGTGACGGCGACGTTGACCGCGGTCGAGGTGGCGATGCCCGTGCCGCAGGCGAAGAGAATGGTTTTCTGTCTGGACATCTCTGCTTCTCCTTGGTTATCAGCCGAGTACGGCTCGCACGTCTTCGAGGGTTCTGGCCGACCTCAAATCATCCAAGGCTTGCGGGTTCTGGATGGTGGCCATGACGGCCTGCAGCGCCTCAATCTGCTTGTCCTTGTCGTTGATGGCAAGCAGGAAAACGAAGCCGACCGGCAGCATCTCGTCGGGATCCTCCATGTTGGCGAAGGTCACTGGTTGCTTCAATGTGCCCATCGCGATGCCAGGCTTCAGCACATGCTCCGGATCGGTGTGCGGCACCGCGACATTGTCGGAGCGTTCCAGCGGCAGTCCTGTCGGGATGGTCAATTCGCGGCGCACGACCGCGTCGGCATAGGAGCTTTTGACATAGCCAAGTGTCTCCAGCCGGCCCGCCAGGATGCGGATGATCTCCTCATTGGTCGAGGCATCGGATCCGAGCACGATCGCGTCGGGATCCAGAAGCTGCATGAGGCCGTCGGACATTCTTTGCTCCGTCGATGAAATCGTGCGCCCCGAGGAGGGCGCACGATCGGGCTCCGTCGATGAAATCGGGCGCCCCG
Organism: Mesorhizobium sp. M7A.F.Ca.US.014.04.1.1; assembly: GCF_003998745.1. Classification (NCBI taxonomy): domain Bacteria; kingdom Pseudomonadati; phylum Pseudomonadota; class Alphaproteobacteria; order Hyphomicrobiales; family Phyllobacteriaceae; genus Mesorhizobium; species Mesorhizobium sp. M7A.F.Ca.US.014.04.1.1. The sequence continues at coordinate 3,485 of NZ_RZRW01000134.1, forward strand.
AGGAGGGCGCACGATCGGTTTGAAGGGTGGACCCTATCAGGTTCAGGCCGTCTCTTCGGCCGGCTCGTCCTCGGCGCCCGCGGCCCGCTCCCAGCCGAGCGGATTGCGGCGGTAGAGGACAAACAATGCCGCGATGACCACCGCGATCACGATGATGCCGACAAGTCCAAGCCCCTGGATCGCCTCGATGACCACGTAAGGCACCCACAGGAAGCCGTCGACCACCGAGGTGATCTGCAGCGCATCCGCCGGCAGCTTGAAGCCCGATGCGACGGCAGCACTTGTGAACAGCGGCGCCAGCGCGTTGGCGACGTAGAAGCCGATGGCCAGCGTCACCGTGCCGATCACCACCATGCGGAACACGTTGCCTTTGACCAGCGGCGCGGTCATGGCGACGATGAAGGGAATGACCGCAAGGTCGGCGAACAGGATGACGCGGTTGCCCGGCAGGATGATGGACAGGATGATCGCGATCGGCACCAGGATCAGCGACGACGAGATCGCGGCCGGATGGCCGATCAGGATCGCGGAATCGAGGCCAACAAGAAGCTCGCGATCGCCCGTGCGCTTGCGCACGAATGCCTGGGCTGCGTCGGAAACCGGCAGCAGGCCTTCCATCAGGATCTTGACCATGCGCGGCAGCAGCAGCATCACCGCGGCCAGCGTCATGCCGGTGCCCAGAACCTTGGCCAGCACCACGCTGAGATCACCCGCATTGTAGAAGGCGATCGCACCAAGCACGAGGCCGATGATGAGGCCCATCACGACAGGTTCGCCGAACACGCCGAACCTGCGCTCGATCGTATCGGTGTTGATGTTGATGCGGTTGATCCCGGGAATGCGGTCCATGATCCAGTTGAGCACAATGGCGATCGGCAGGATCTGCGCCGAGGCGAGATGCGGCACGGAGATGCCGGGCACGCCGTAGAACTGCTGCACCGCGCGCGCCGACCAGTCGGCGAACAACAGCGAGAGTGCTGCGACAAGTGCTGCGACCGCGATGCCATAGGCCAGGTTGTCGGTTGCGGCGACCACCAGCGAGCCGACAAAGGCGAAGTGCCAGAAGTTCCAGACGTCGACATTGAGCGTGCGCGTCATGCGTGTCAGCAACAGCACGATGTTGACGAGAATGCCGACCGGAATGACCCAAAGGCCGACCGATGAGCCGAAGGCGATCGCGGCCGCGGAGGGCCAGCCGACATCGATGATGTCGCGATGGATGCCGGTGTTGGTGACGATGGCCTTGGCGACGTCGCCAATCGACGTGAACATGAGGCCAAGCACCAGATTGATGCCGATGAAGGCGACGCCGATGGTGACGGCGGCGCGAAAAGCCTTGCTGACCTTGGCGCCCAGAACCACGGCGATGACGAAAATGACAATTGGCAGCAGGATCGTCGGGCCAAGCGTATCGATGGCCCCTTTTAGGCCCGCGAGAACAGTATCCATTTTTCCTCCCCTGGAGCCGCGAGCCTTCGCTCGACGCCTCGCAATGATGCTCCATCCAGCCTTTGACGCCGTGGCGCAAAGACACTCCCCAATTTGCCCAGAGGCGAATGCTTCCCGACTGTCGCGTCGGTGAACATTTGCCTTTGTTGACAAACGAATGTTTTATTGGGGTTGTCCGCTGCAATGTCAATTGGTTGGGCTTCGGCGAATCGAGCCCCGGCGGACGTGCCTTCCGAGACGATTTCGTGGGAAATTGCCGGTCGCGACCGGGTTTCGTTGGCAAATAGAACCCATTCCCTGCTATCCGACCCCAAATCACGAAGCTGTGGACATTCCTGCATGACCAACGTCGCCCTGACCGGGCTTGCCCGTGATCTCGCCAAGCGTGCCGCCGAGAACCGCCCGGTGCGCATCGGTGTCATCGGTTCGGGCGAAATGGGCACCGATCTGGTCACGCAGGGCATGCTGATGCCGGGCATTTCGGTCTGCGCCGTCTCGACGCGCCGCCCGCACACCGCGCGCGACGCTATCCGTATCGCCTATGGCGACGAAGCCATGGCGGTCGAAGCCGACACCGCCTCGAAAGTCACCGCGGCAATCGAGGCGGGAAAAATCGCCGTCACATCCAACGAGATGCTGGTCACCAATCCGCTGATCGACGTCGTCATCGACGCCACCGGCAAGCCGGGCGTCGCCGCCGATTTCGACCTCATGGCGATGGAGCACGGCAAGCATCTGGTGATGATGAACGTCGAGGCCGACGTCACCATCGGCTGCTATCTCAAGCAGCAGGCCGACCGGCTTGGCGTCGTCTATTCGGTGGGTGCGGGCGACGAGCCGTCGAGCTGCATGGAACTGATCGAGTTTGCGTCGGCGCTCGGGCTGACCATCGTGTCGGCCGGCAAGGGCAAGAACAACCCGCTCAACCACGATGCCGTACCGGACGATTATCGCGCCGAAGCGATCCGCCGCAACATGAACCCGCGCATGCTGGTCGAGTTCGTCGACGGCTCCAAGACCATGGTCGAGATGTGCGCCATCGCCAACGCCACCGGGCTGGTGCCGGACGTCCCCGGCATGCACGGCCCCAGGGCCGATCGCGACGACCTCGCCAAGGTGCTCATCCCGCGCGAGGATGGCGGTCTGCTCACGAAGAAAGGCGTCGTCGACTACACGGTCGGCAAGGGCGTCGCGCCCGGCGTCTTCGTCATCGTCGAGGCGACGCATCCGCGCATCATCGAGCGCATGGACGATCTGCATATCGGGCACGGCCCCTATTACAGCCTGTTCCGGCCTTATCATCTGACGTCGCTGGAAGTGCCGCTGACCGCAGCCCGCATCGTGCTTTTCGGCAAGCCCGACATGGTGCCGTTGCCGCGGCCCGTGGCCGAAGTCTGCGCCGTTGCCAAGCGCGACCTAGTCGCCGGCGAGACCTTCGATGCGATCGGCGAGACTTGTTACCGCTCCTGGACGATGACCGTCGGCGAAGCCCGCGCCCAGCGCGCCGTGCCGGTCGGCCTGCTCGAGGGCGGCAAGGTGCTGAAACCGGTCACGAAAGGCGAATTGCTGACGGCGGATAATGCGTCGCCCGACCAGACGACGAGGCTGTTCGCCTTGCGCCGGCTGCAGGATGAGATGCTGTACGGGACAAACTGAGGATTTATCTCCCCAGTTCGACCGACCGCAGCCGCGCAGCCTCCACCGCTTGCGTCAGCAGATTGGTCAGCCGGTCCTCGCCCATCAGAACGGCCAGCGCCGCGGCCGTCGTGCCGTTGGGGCTGGTGACCTGCTGGCGCAGCACGCCCGGTTCCTCGCCGCTTTCGGCGGCGAGCGAGGCGGCGCCATAGACGGTCTGCATGGCGAGCAGCTTGGCGGTCGCCGTCGGCAGACCGGCCTTCTCGGCGGCAACCGTCAGCGCTTCGATGAAATGGAAGATATAGGCCGGCCCCGATCCGGACACGGCGGTCACCGCATCCATCAGGCCCTCATCGTCGATGGTGGCCACTTCGCCGCTCGCCGACAAAAGGTCGGCGACGAAACGCTTGGTGTCATCGGACACGAGCTTGTTGGAGAACACCACCATCATGCCCTTGCCGATCGCCGCGGGCGTGTTGGGCATGCAGCGCACGATCGGCGCGCGGTTGCCGAGGATTTCCTCGAGGGTGGCGGCAGGCGTGCCGGCGGCGATGCTGACGAAGGTGGTGCGGCCGTCGCCGAAGCGCTTGTAGGCGGCCGTGACGTCGCGGATCACCTGCGGCTTCACCGCGATGACCACGAGATCGGGCAGGGCATCGGCCGGTATGCTACCGGCATCGGCTGATGTCGCGCAGCCCAGCGTTGCCGCGCGATTGCGCAGATCGGCATTGGGCTCGACCACGAAAACCGCCGACGGCGCGAGCTTGCCGGATTTCAGCCAGCCCGAGAGCATGGCGTAGCCCATATTGCCGCAGCCGGCGAGAACAAGCCTGATCGTCATCGAAAGCCCTCCAGAGGAAGGCCTTCACATAGACGATGGCGCTTCCCTGGGGAAGCCCCATCAGGATCGCGAGCCGCGATCGGGATCGCGCACCGCGATTGGCCGCAGCGACACTTGCCTGAGGCCGAGCACGCCGAGCACGAAGAACAGCCAGACCGGGTCGCCGCGATGGAAGAAGAAGCTTTCGAGGAAAGCGTTAAGCGCCGTGAACAGCACCACCATCATGAAGAAGTCGCCGAGAAAGATGTTTTCCCTGCGCAACGGAATGCGCATGTAGTCGCGCAGCGGCGCGATGAGGAAGGTGTAGACCGCCACGCATAGTGCCGGAATGCCCATCAGCACGGCGATGTCGAGATAGCCGTCATGGCCGTGCACGATGGTCCTGATGTCCCAGGGCCGGTCGAATGGCTGGTCTTGGTTGAGCAAGAGCGGCGTGCCCCAGAAGCTCTCATAGCCGTAGCCGGTCCATGGCTTCTTCGCCAGCATGCTGCCGGCGAACTCCCACAGCGTCGTGCGGCCGGTATAGGTCATGCCGGGGAAATAGATCGCCGCCAGATGTTTCACAGGCGGCAGGAAGACGATGCCCAGCGTGCCGACAGCCGTGGCGATGATGGCCAGCGCAAACAGGATCGGCGTGCCGAGCCGCATGCCTATCAGGCTCGGGAACATGACGATCAGGATCGAGAACGGCACCAGGCCGGCTGTCGTCTTGGAGCCGGTGTGCAGCATGAAGATCATCGCCGCGAGGAAGATCCCGGCGCCCCAGTAGCGCTGCCCGCGCCGGTAGAGATAGAGGCCTGCGAAGCTGAGGCAGGCCATGACCGGCCCGGCAATGTTCTTGTGGGTGAACACGCCGCGCCACAGGCCGGCATGTTCGGGCTCCTGCGAGTCGGCTGTGTGCATCGCCTCGTGCGGAAAGACGATGAGGCCGAGATAGGAAAGGCCCATGACCACGACGGCGGTGAAGATGATCACCTTCGAGAAGGCCTCGGCGTCGCGCGGCAGCACCAGGATCGTCGCCATCGTCAGGATGCCGATCAGCGTGAAGGAGGCGGCGCGCATGGCCGAAGGCGGATCGGTCGACAGGATCACCGAGAGGAAAAAGAAGCCCAGCATCAACACCCAGGATGGGCTCAGCAGCGAGCGCACCACGCGCGGATCGGCAAAGGCCATCAGCGAGAAGATCGACATGGCGCCGAGCGAACCGAAGCCAAGCTGGTTGACGATGTCGCCGCCTTGACCGGTGAGTTCGGCGCCGCCCGGCTGGAACGGCCGGAACGACACCATGATGACGGTGAACAGCAGCGCGGCAATGGCGGTGGCCACGCCTTCGCGCGTGAACGCGTCGCCGAGCGGCGCGCGCTCAGTTTTTCTCAGGCTGGCGGTATTGCTCATTGGCATATCCGAATTCGGCCAGCACGCGGCCCAGCGCCACATGGACGGGGTAGATGGCGATCGCCGGCGATCGGGTCCGCGCCAGCCGGATCAGGCCGCGAAACGGCGAGGCGGCAAGCAGTGCCAGGCTCTTCAGCAACACTTTGGCGCCGGCCATTGGCGTGCCGGCGCGCTTCTTCTTTTCGACCAGTGTCGAGATGACGCCGTTGCGCAGGCTGCGGGCGCGGATCCAGTCGGCTTCGATACGCCGCGCCGGAACGGTTTCCAGCACCTTGGCCTCGGCGCACCAGCCCAGCACAAAGCCCTTTTGCACCGACCGGCTGAGAAAGTCGGAATCGCCGCCGCCCATGAAATTGAATCTGAGATCGAGAAAGGGCGGACCCATGGCGATCAGCACGTTGCGCCCGACCAGAAGATTGCCCGACGAATAGAGCGCCGGCACGCGTCCGGTTTCCCGGTAAGGCGGCGCGAACACCGGATGCTCTGCCCATCGCGCATGGGCGGGGTCGGCAAACACGGGCACCTGCGGGCCGCCGACAATGTCGGCGCCGAGCGTTTCGGCAGCCAGGCACATCCGTTCCAGCCACTGCGGATCGGCGATCTCGTCGTCGTCGATGACCAGCAGATGCCTGAAGTTCGGGAATTGCAGGATGGCTGTCTGCCAGCCGGCATTGTAGGCGCTGCAATTGCCGCGCTCATGCGCGATGATCACCAGGCCCGGCATTTCGCCCCGCTCGAACAGCGGCAGCACCGCCTTGGCGCCGGCCCGCGCCTCGGCTTCGTTCTCCATGACGATCACGGCAAAGCGCCTGCCGGTTTGCTGCGCGCGCAGCGACGCCAGCGTTTCCAGCACCTGCTCGGGACGCTTGAAGGTCGGCAAGGTGACGACGGCTTCGACGGCCTCGACGTCAAGCCGCGGCGTGCGTCCCGCGACCGATACCGAACCGTCCGATGGCAAAGGGATCATCCGTGTCCAGCCACATGGTGAGTTGGGCTCTGGTAGCACCACGGTTGATAAGGTTTCGTTAATCACCTTGCACGGAGAAGCCCGCCAGGCAGCGGCTTTCGGCCGTCGAATGTGCAGGCTTAATCAAGGGTTCACCGCACTTTGCTACCGGCTACACCACTGGATAGGTAAGATGCATCTGCTGTTCGCCACATCGATCGTGCCCGACGGCGCTCTCGCCTCGGGCTACGAGATCGCCAACGCTGCGATCATCGCTGCCTTGCGGCGCGCTGGCGCGCGCGTCACCGTCATCGGCTTTACCTGGCCGGGGAAGCCCGCGGCCGACCCCGAAAACACCGTGGTGCTGGGTGCGATCGACGTGCGCACGGAAAATGCCTCCGCGCGGCAAAAGCTGGCCTGGGTCGGCAAGGCGCTGCTTTCGGGCCTCACCTTCGCGTCGGTCAAGCTGCGCGCCGTGTCCGACAGCGATGTTCTCGCTGCCATTGAGCGTGCCGGACCGTTTGACGGCTATGTCTTGAATTCCGTGCAGTTCGCCGGGGCCTTCGAAAAGCTGTTCGCTGAGCGGCCTTCGATCTTCGTTGCCCACAATGTCGAGCATCTTTCGGCGCGGGAGAATGCCGCTGCCGCCGACGGTCTCTTCCAGCGCCTGCTGTTTCGCCGCGAGGCGAGGCTGCTCAAGACCGTCGAAGAGCGTCTCTGCCGCCGGGCGCGCTTCGTCTTCACCCTGGCCGAGGAAGACCGCGCCGCACTCGGTGTCGCCTCCGACAACCGCTCGGCGGTGCTGCCGCTGGTGACCGGTGCCCAGGCGCCAACCCTGAAAAGCCCGCGCCGCACCGATTGCGACGCCGCCCTGATCGGCACCTGGACCTGGCAGCCGAACCGCATCGGCCTCGACTGGTTCCTGGGCAAGGTCGTGCCGCATCTGCGGCCCGATTTCCGCATCCGCATTGCGGGCCACATGCCTTCGGGCGTCGCGTCGAAGCACCCGGGTGTCGAATTTGTCGGCCGCGTGCCCGACGCGCAAGCTTTCGTGCGCGGTGGTGCCGTCATCCCGCTGATCAGCACCGCCGGCAGCGGCGTCCAGTTGAAGACCATCGAAACCTTCGAGCTCGGCCTGCCTTCGGTCGCCACCAGCCGTTCGCTGCGCGGCATCGACCACCGTCCTTCCAATTGCGTCGTCACCGACGATCCCGTTGCCTTCGCCAGGGCGCTCGAGGCTGCGGCGGCCGACATCCGCGACGTTGACGGCAGCGCGTTCCGGGGCTCGCAGGTCAAGGCGCTCGACGCTGCCATCCGGCTCGGCCTCGAAAAGCTCGCCCCTCTCAGGCAGGAGGCGTTTGCATGAACATGCATTCCGCCCGCGCCGCGTTCGGGCTCGACACGCTGAAGACGATTCTTGGCATCCCGGTGGTTGCGGTCCGCTGGAACGATGCCATCGCCCTGCTGAACCGGCTGATTGCCGAGCGGCGCTTCACCAAGGTCAGTTTCCTCAACGCCCACAATGCCAACATCGCCTATACCGACCCGGTGTTCGCCGAAGCACTCGATGATTTCCTCATCCTGCCCGACGGCATCGGCATCGATCTGGCGGCGAGGCTCCTCTACGGGGCGCCGTTTCCCGACAATCTCAATGGTACCGATTTCGTCCCGGCCTTCCTGCAGGCCTCGACGACGCCGCTGACCGTCGGGCTGCTCGGCGCGACGCGCGTCAACGCAGAAGCGGCGTCGGTCAAGCTGGCGGCACTGGCCGTGCAGCACCGGTTCGTGGTGATCCATGACGGCTATTTCCCCCCTTCGCAGGAGCAGGAAATCGTCGACCGGATTGCCGCGCTTCGGCCCGACGTGCTGCTCGTGGCCATGGGCGTGCCGCGCCAGGAATTGTGGATCGAAC
>NZ_RZRW01001339.1:0-612 GCF_003998745.1 Mesorhizobium sp. M7A.F.Ca.US.014.04.1.1
CCGCCACCGTCGGCGGCAATCTGTTGCAGCGCACGCGCTGCAGCTATTTCTACGACACCGCCAGCGCCTGCAACAGGCGCCAGCCAGGCACCGGCTGCGACGCGCTGGAAGGCGAAAACCGCCTGCACGCCGTGCTCGGCTGGAGCGACGCCTGCATCGCCACCCACCCGTCGGATTTCTGCGTGCCGCTGGTGGCGCTCGACGCCGTGGTCGAGATCGAAGGCAAGAAGGGCCGGCGCCATGTTTCGCTGGAGGAATTTCACCGGCTTCCCGGCGAAACGCCGCAGCGGGAGAATGCGCTGGAGCCCGGCGACCTGATCGTGGCGGTGCGCCTGCCGGCGGAGGCTGCCTCCTTCTCCGCCAATGCCCGTTACCTCAAAGTCCGCGAACGCACCTCCTATGCCTTTGCCGTCGTATCGGCCGCGGCAGCGCTCGTCGTCGACGGCGGCAAGATCCGCGCCGCAAGGCTGGCGCTGGGCGGCGTCGCGGCTAAGCCGTGGCGGGCACGCTCGGCGGAAGCCGTCCTGCTTGGCGCGGACGCCAGCGAGGCGACCTTCGCCAGCGCCGCGGACGCTGCCTTGGCCGATGCCAGCCCTTCCGGCGACAATGCCT
>NZ_RZRW01001340.1:0-611 GCF_003998745.1 Mesorhizobium sp. M7A.F.Ca.US.014.04.1.1
GTCTGGCACTTGGCTGTCGAAGCACCAAGCCCGTCTTGGCGTTGTCCAAGGCGACCTCAGGACGTCAATCGATCGCGGCAGCGTATCAGCGGCGATAGCGAGGTACACTGGGGAGCCGAAGGTGTTCCCAACAGCATAATATGATCACCAAGCCCTTCTTTCTGCCGCAGATCATAACGGCCGTACCTCAACTCTTAAATTCTCAGCAAGGTCCAGAAACTCACATCCAGGATTCGGATCTTGGCCCGAGCTGCTGACTGGATCGCACGCCGGCAAGTCTTACATGCCGTATCCTGCGCCGTGCTTCTGGCTCTTGGCCAATTATTTTCGCCTCACCAAAACTCCCGGAACATTCTGTCCATCCTGCGTTGGGCCGCGCCGGACAATCCCTCTTGCACAATCGCCTGTTGCCCGGCATCGGAAGCTGGATCCCCACAGCTTCAGCCCGCCTCGGCTCCCCACCCGAGGCGGGCGGCGCGGAGTTGATGCAAGCATAGAGACGCCTTCACCCCATCAGAGCTGGCCGTCCTGAGCCGCGTTTTGGCGCGCAGCAACCCCAAAAAACGAGACCGAAACCAAGAGAGAACGGAGTGCATCGCGCATCCTGGCTT
>NZ_RZRW01001341.1:0-610 GCF_003998745.1 Mesorhizobium sp. M7A.F.Ca.US.014.04.1.1
GTCCCGCACCGTGTCTATCCTCGTGGCCGGCGATGCTCTCGAGTACGGCAGCATCCTCCTCGGGGATGGGTTTGTCATTGGCAAAGTCGCTCTTTTGCTTCCGGGTTGTTATCGGCATGTTGTGAACTCCTACGCAGTGAATCGCACAACGTACGACTACGGCCGAAGTTGCGAGGCGGCCGCTTTGATTTTAAGGAACCCCGACTTCGGGCAAGCGGTCGCAAAAATGGAGACAGCGGCGCACGTGCTGAAATGGAACAATCAAGCGCGCAAGTTGGCACGATGGCGGGATTTTGAACGAAGCACTCCTCTCCTCGCTATCGACTCCAGTCGGGTAAGGCCTGCTCCGAGCCACGGTTCTTGCACGGCGCTTTGCAAAAGGCGCCAATCGAGGCCGAACGAACTGCGCTCGGATGCTTTACAGCCGCCAACAGGCTGCGCGGTCGCGTCGTTTTTCGCCGCTTAATGGCACAGCGATGGCGAAGGTGGCGGACGAGCCTTAAGCACCAGCTAACGAGTATGCGTGCCTCGCTGGCGAGCTTGCCCACATTCGCGCGGCGCGAACTAGAGACGCTGCCGCGATACGTGCGGGCAGCAGATAGCCTGACAC
>NZ_RZRW01001342.1:0-609 GCF_003998745.1 Mesorhizobium sp. M7A.F.Ca.US.014.04.1.1
CTCTTGGCATTCCTGATTTCGGCCAAGGAAGAGGGCAAGACGATTTGCGGTTACGGCGCGCCTGGCAAGGGAAACACGCTGCTGAACTACTGCGCCATCGGCACCGACTTCCTGGATTTCACAGTGGACCGCAACCCGTACAAGCACGGGCGTTATACACCTGGAATGCACATCCCGATCAAGCCCGTCGACGAAATCGACGAGGCTAAGCCAGACTACATCCTCATCCTTCCGTGGAATCTGAAGGACGAGATCATTCAGCAGATGCGCCATGTCGCCGCTTGGAACGCGAAATTCGTAGTGCCGATTCCTTTCGTGACCGTAATCGATCCGTCGGAGTACGAGAAATGAAAGTCATTCTTTTCTGTGGCGGTCGCGGGACCCGCATTCGCGACTATTCCGAAAGCATCCCAAAGCCGATGATACCGCTCGGCCACCAGCCGATCCTGCGCCATGTCATGCAATGGTACAGTGACTATGGGCATGACGAGTTCGTGTTGTGTCTGGGCTACAAGGACAACGTGATCAAAGACTTTTTCTTGAACACCCGGCCGCAAACGTTTTCCGATTGCGTGGTTACGCGAGGAGGCCAGGACGTCAAGCTCTTCG
>NZ_RZRW01001343.1:0-607 GCF_003998745.1 Mesorhizobium sp. M7A.F.Ca.US.014.04.1.1
CCGGTCATCCTACAACAGGGGGCGTATCGTCGTAGCCAATGGAACCTATCCCCGGATGCCTGGGCTATGGCGAGTATCTGAGTCTCTGGCTCGCGGTTGTAGGCCATCAGCGCCTTCACGGTCTCAAGCGGGCTTTCGTAGCGGGCGACAAGCTTCACCGCTTCAGAGTGCAACTCGGCTTTGACCTCGGCATCGAAGTACATCGTTCCCATCGCGGTTCCTCCTAGCGTGTCGCACGCGTGATGGAGGGAGCACATCAAGTCGCTCCTAAGTTCGCCGTTGAGCAGGTTCATCCCTTTGAGCGCCTTACGTGATGATCGGCATGAGCATGGCAGTTGGCCTTTCCGGCAGGCTCGGGAAGTGAACAGAACGGGAACGTAAATGTCAAGCAAGAATTGACTCGGGCGAGGGGTCAATTCCTATTTTGGCCATGCCGGACGCGGCAGAACTCGGTCGGCTATGTCCTGGCATGCTGCAGCCACCCTCAAGGCGCGGCTCCACTCGGTCCTTAACCCTTAGGCCGGTTGAGCATTGAAGCCAACGTGCTCGCGTTCGACGTCCCCATGCCTTGTACCTCGGCGGCGGCCAGTGGATCGAGGCCAGCAGG
>NZ_RZRW01001344.1:0-606 GCF_003998745.1 Mesorhizobium sp. M7A.F.Ca.US.014.04.1.1
GCCCGGCGTGGAACGGGCGCTCGAACAGATGCGGGTCGAGATCGAACGCGGCATGAGGCTGATGGGCTGCAGCTCGATCGAACAATTGTCGCGCAACAATCTCCGTTTCAGGTAATCTCGACCCATGAAATCCTCGCTCGAAGACACGCTGCTTGCCGCGATCCGCACCATTCCGGACTATCCCAAGCCCGGCATCCTGTTTCGCGACATCACCACGCTGCTTGGCAATGCGCGCGCCTTCCGCCGCGCCATCGACGAACTGGTGCATCCCTATGCCGGCCAGAAGATCGACAAGATCGCCGGCATCGAGGCGCGCGGCTTTATCCTTGGCGGCGCCGTCGCCCATCAGCTCTCGGCCGGTTTCGTGCCGATCCGCAAGAAGGGCAAGCTGCCCTACGAGACGGTGCGCGTCGCCTACAGCCTGGAATACGGGCTGGACGAAATGGAGATGCACAAGGACGGTGTTGCTCCGGGCGAGAAAGTGATCCTGGTCGACGATCTGATCGCCACCGGCGGCACGGCTGAAGCGGCGGTCAAGCTGCTGCGCCAGATAGGTGGCGACATCCTCGCCGCCTGTTTCGTCATCGACCTGCCGGGCCTCGGCGG
>NZ_RZRW01001345.1:0-606 GCF_003998745.1 Mesorhizobium sp. M7A.F.Ca.US.014.04.1.1
GCAGAAGGACGCTTGAAAAGCGCTTGGTGGCAAATTGAATACTGTCGCCCTTTCCGTTGAGAGCTTCGGCGTGAGCCACAAAGGCTGTGTCCGTGAGCTCAATGAAGACAGCTATCTGGTCGAGCCACAAACTGGCGTCTGGGTGGTAGCCGACGGAATGGGTGGACATGACGCCGGAGAGGTCGCTTCCGCCAGTATCGTCGATCATCTGTCAACAATCGGCATTGCGAGCTCAGCTCCCGATCTTCGCGCCCGCTTCGAGGACAGGCTGGGCCGGGCCAATGCCGAGATCCGAGGCATATCTGAATCCCGCGGCATAACCATCGGTTCCACCGTTGCCGCCCTGCTGGCGATGGACGGGCGGTTTGCCTGCCTGTGGGCCGGTGACAGCCGCGTCTATCTTGTCCGCAACGCCTCGATCTCGCAGATCTCGAGAGACCACACCGAAGTTCAGGAGCTCATCGACCGCGGTATCATCAGCGCAGCCGAAGCACGCACGTGGCCGCGCCGCAATGTCATCACGCAAGCGATCGGCGTCAGCGACGAGATTATCATCGATTTCCAGCAGGGAGAAATCATGCCGGGGGATATTTTTGTGTTGAGCAC
>NZ_RZRW01001346.1:0-605 GCF_003998745.1 Mesorhizobium sp. M7A.F.Ca.US.014.04.1.1
AGGACAGCCAGTGCGTTTCCCTGGATGCGGCCCCATAGATGCCCGAGAATGTCTCCGGTGTCATGTTGATGAAGCGGGCGACGTTTTCGCGGACAAATGCGCTTGGCGACGAGTCGCAATCCTGCAATCGGGTCGCAGTTTTGGTTCCGGAACCCATTGCGTCACGCCGCGCAGCAGTTGTTCGACGACGTCGTATGGAGTGGGTGTCGGCTGAACATGACACCGAGCTATCCGCTTGGCCTTCGGCGAATCGAAGCAATTCAGCACGAGCCCAGAGTCGGTGACATCGCCATATCTGTCCGCCCCGGTCGCAGGCCTTCTACCTTGCGGTTGTGCGCGGCTATCTCCCGCGAGGTCTGTGCGCCCGCGGAACCGGTCCGCTTTGGGAATTCCTAACTTCGCACAATCGATTCCGAGGGTAGGATCATCACAGCCTTCGTCGGCGGTGTGGTTCCTCCGGGCGATGGCTTCCTTCACTCCAGATACCCAGGTTCATATGACTCACGGTGGACGGGTTCAGGTCGACGGCATTCTCGGCCTTGCAAGGCCTATCCTCACTTTCATGCCTTGAAGCGCTGCATTCGCTTGGTTTCATCACCGGCGGT
>NZ_RZRW01001347.1:0-604 GCF_003998745.1 Mesorhizobium sp. M7A.F.Ca.US.014.04.1.1
CGGTGACGTTGCTCGGTCCACGCTCGATGGCCGACATCCGCGAGGCGGCCCTCGCCACCCTGGCGCCGCCGCCCGACCGCCGCGACGAATTCGAAGCGCATTTCCAGAGCCATTTCTATGGCAACAGGTCCGCCGTGGTCGAAGGCGACGCCGACGAGGAAACCCGCATCAAGGATGATGGCGGTGCGAGCCAGGAAGAGATCGAGGTCATCAGCCATCAGGAAGGTGGCGAACTCTCTTCCGGCGCCGAACAACTGAGTACCCGCGATTTCAAGCGCGACGACGACAACCTTGCCGCTTTCCGCCGCAGGCTCGCTTCAGCCTTGCCCGCCCGCCGCTCGTTCCGCACCGTGCGCACGCATTCGCGCGGCAAGCTCGATCTGCGCCGGTCGCTGCGGGAAATCGTCAGCGCCGATGGCGACGTGCCCTCGCCGCTGCTGCGCCGCCGCCAGACCGTGCCGCGCAAGCTGCTGCTGCTGATCGACGTTTCCGGCTCGATGAAGCTGCACACCGCAGACTATCTCAAGCTGGCGCATGCCGCCGTGCAAGGCGCGGACCGTGCCGAGATTTTCACCTTCGGCACGCGGCTGACCCGCATCACCAC
>NZ_RZRW01001348.1:0-604 GCF_003998745.1 Mesorhizobium sp. M7A.F.Ca.US.014.04.1.1
ACCTACATCAGCGCGTTGGAGCGCAGCGTCTACGGCGCGACGATCGACGTTGTCGACAAGTTGGCAAATGTTCTCGGGATTGAGGCCGCGGACCTTCTAAGGCGCCCTCTATCGCGCGTCACAAAATAGCGAGTCATTCGGCCTCATTTGTCTTGTTGTGCCTCCATGACAGCAGTCGCATCGCGAGCCGGGCGGAGCCCGGCGAGCGGCCGCCGTGTTTCATAAAAGCGACCGCACGCGCCGACCCCGATGATCTGGTCGCTAGATATTCTTATGATAAGACAATCCGGTTGATGTGGCGGACCAGAAAGGCCGCGCGGCGAGACGTTCGCCGTGCGGCCTTTCGTTCGTTCACGCCGCCTTTTCCAACAGTGCCTTCGCCTTTCCTTCAAGCTCCAGCCGGCTATCCTGATGCGGCTTGGCGCGGGCATGCGCTGTCATGCCTTGAACAAAATCGAAGATGCTTTCGGGTGGGTGACCTTCTTCCTGCAACACAGTCTCGATGATCTTGCCCGTTTCGCCCTTGGAGAAACCGCGCTTGCGCAGGAAGCTTTCGCGGTCCTCGGCGGTGCGGGCTACGATCTTCTCACGCGCGGCCTTGATG
>NZ_RZRW01000135.1:0-11568 GCF_003998745.1 Mesorhizobium sp. M7A.F.Ca.US.014.04.1.1
TCTTGGAGAAATATGGCGGATAGCGACGCCAGGAACGGGCTGTCACTGACGCTGGGCAGCGGGGGCAAACCGCCCCCGCCCCTGCTATCCGCATGACGTGCCTCTCGACACCGGCATCGACGCCATGACGGCCCTTGTCTGGAACGCCTGAAGGACGGCCTCGCCATCGCCGGCGCGCGACGGGCGAGTATATGCGCATCAAGTGGTGCCGTCTGGCCACCGGCGCCAGCTCGCCAGGCCTGCATTCCACATCACCTTCGACTGCTGATCCTGGGCCGGCCGCAGACTCCGGCCTGTGGAGCGTAACAAAACTGACATCATCGCGACACGGCAGGTTCATGTGGCTGCGTTAGGCGAGAGCCTGACGATCAATGGTCCCGGACTGGAACCTGCCCCCATGCCAGCAAATTCCGCCACGCTCGAAATCCGCGGTGTCACCCGACGATTTGGCAAGAACACTGCCGTCAGCGACATCAACATCGCGATCCCGCAGGGTCAGATGGTTGGCATTATCGGCCGTTCGGGCGCCGGCAAATCAACCCTCCTTCGCATGATCAACCGTCTCATCGATCCCAGCCAGGGGTCGATTTTTTTTGACGGCGCCGAGGTCTCGAAGCTGAGCGGTTCGCCGCTGCGGCGCTGGCAGCGTGACTGCGCCATGATCTTCCAGCAGTTCAACCTGGTGCCGCGCCTCGACGTGCTGACCAATGTGCTGCTCGGCAAGCTGAACCACCGCTCGACCATCACCAACCTGTTCGGCATGTTCTCCCGCGCCGAATGCGCCGAGGCGGTCGCGGCACTCGAGCGGCTCGACATCGTCCGCACCGCGCTGCAGCCCGCCGGCACCTTGTCGGGCGGCCAGCAGCAGCGCGTCGCCATCGCTCGTGCCATGATGCAGCAGCCCAGAGTGATCCTCGCCGACGAGCCGATCGCCTCGCTCGACCCGCTCAACGCCAAGGTGGTGATGGATTCGCTGCAGGACATCAATTTGCGCGAAGGCATCACCGTCGTCACCAATCTGCACACGCTGGACACCGCCCGCACCTACTGCAACCGCATCATCGGCATGGCTGCCGGCAAGGTCGTCTTCGACGGCCCGCCGGAAGAGCTCAACCGCGAGGCGGTGCGCCTCGTCTACGGCGCCGACAGCAATGGCCAGGAAATCTCCGAGGCCATCACCTCGACCAGCGTTGCCTTCAGCCGAAAGATCGCCGCATCCGCCGGACCGCTCGAGCCCGCATTCCCGGGATATTGAGAGCGGTTGGGATCGCCAGCCCACGTCAAGGGCACCTGTCAAAATCGATAACGCTGCCGGCGCGGGGCCGGAACCTACAGGAGAAATATCCAATGTTCAGGAAGATGGTCTTTGGCGCCGTTTCGGTGCTCGCCATGGCGACCAGCATGGCCCATGCCGCCGACATGAAGGAATTTCGCGTCGGCATTCTCGGCGGCGAAAACGAAACCGACCGGCTGCGCAACTACCAGTGCCTCGCCGACCATTTGAAGGCCGAATTCGGCTTCGAAAAGGTCTCGCTGTTCCCCGCCGCCGACTATGACGGCGTCATCCAGGGCCTGCTCGGCGGCACGCTCGACTTCGCCGAACTCGGCGCTTCCGGCTACGCCAGCGTCGCTCTCAAGGACCCGAAGGCGGTCACCCCGATCCTCACCACCCAGCAGACCGACGGCGCCACCGGCTATTATTCGATCGGCCTGGCGCTGAAATCCTCCGGCATCACCGACATCAAGTCGGCCAAGGGCAAGAAGCTCGGCTACGCCGATCCGGATTCTACCTCCGGCTACCTGATCCCGCTGACCCAGATCCCGAAGGATACCGGCGCTTCGAACGAAACCTTCTTCGCCTCGACCCAGTTCAACGGCGGTCACGAGAACAACGTCCTGGCCGTGCGTGACGGCAAGGTCGACGTGGCGGTGGACGATTCTTCCGGCATCGGCGACTTCAAGGACGGCTACACCTCCGGCACCTTCCACAAGGAAGTCGCCAAGGGCGCCGTCGACCCCAACGACTTCGTCGAAGTCTGGCGCTCGGGTCTGATCCCGAACGGCCCGCTGGTCGTGCGCACCGCGCTCGGCGACGAAATGACCGCCAAGCTCGCCGACTTCTTCACGCAGTTGCCGAAGAAGGACAAGGCTTGCTTCGAAGGCGTCGAGGGCGGCGACTTTACCGGCTACGTCCCGGTTAAGGCGGACTTCTACAACGTCATCGTCGAAGCCCGTAAGGCAGCCATCGGCGGCTAACGGCGAAACCAGGAAGGGCGGCGTCGAGAAAACGCCGCCCTTCTTGCATGTCCGATCATGACCCTTTCCGTGACAGCCCCTTCCGGCGCCACTCACCAGATGGCCGACGCCTGGCGTCGCCAGACGTCCTTGCGCCGGCTCTACACCGCCATCGGTGTCGGCCTGCTCATCACCGCGCTCGGCAGCACCATGTGGTTCGCCGACGAGGCCAATGCCGGGCATTTCTTCGACCGGTTGCCGCATTTGCTGGATTTCCTGAGCTGGCTCGTCCCCAAGGACTGGAACGATGTCTGGCGGGCGATGTTCGACATCACTTCCCCGCATGACACCGGTACCCAGGAATTCAATTTTCCGCTTGGCCGCGCCTATGTCTGGGGCAGCTTCTACATCCCCGAATATTTCGAGCTGATGCTGACCACGCTCAACGTGGCGCTGGTCTCGACCTTCATCGGCTTCGTCTTCGCCGTGCCGTTCTCCTTCATCGCGGCGCGCAATTTGACGCCGCATCCGGTGCTGCGGCTGATCGTCAAGCGCCTCATGGAACTGCTGCGCGCCTTTCCCGAGATCGTCATCGCCGGCCTGTTCGCCGCCATCGTCTCGATCGGCCCGATCGCCGCCATCATCGCCATCGGCCTGCATTCGATCGGCGCGCTGGGCAAGCTGTTCTACGAGATCAACGAGAACATCGACATGCGCGCCGAGGAAGGCCTGAGGGCCGTCGGCGCCAACTGGTTCGAGCGGGTGCGCTTCGCCGGCCTGCCGCAGGTGCTGCCCAACTTCATGTCCTACACGCTGCTGCGTGTTGAGATAAATGTCCGCATTTCCACCATCATGGGCGCGGTCGGCGGCGGCGGTATCGGCGAGGAGTTGAAGCTGTCGATCTCGCGCGGCTTCGGCGCCAAGACGATAGCCCTCGTGCTGCTCCTGTTCACGACGATCTTCATCGTCGACCAGTTCTCCGCCTGGCTGCGCCGCAAGCTGGTCGGCGAGCAGGCTTTCGTGATGAGCGCTTGACCATGGCCACCATGACCGCCGATCAGATCCAGTCGATCGAAGAGCGCTTCCCGCAGGTGTTCCAGCGGCCGTTCCACAAGCGCTTCGGGCCGCTGATGCTGCTTGGCGGCATCTTTCTCTACCTGCTGTACGCCTTGTGGTTCTTCAACCTGCCGCAGGTCATGCGGGAATCGCACTGGGAGCGCCTGCCGCTGTTCCTGACCCAGTGGATCAGCTACGACGTGCAGCCGATCTTCCGCCTCGATGAACCGCAGATCACTGCCAAATATCCACGCTTCTCCGTGCTCGGCCCGAACCCGGATCCGGACTGGGTCAAGACCAATGCCGATGGTTCGGTGACGATCCTGATCGACGGCACCGCCAAGTCGATCACCTTCACCAAGACGCAAGCGACGATAACTGCCAACGGTGAGACTGTCGCGGTCGCGCTCGGCACCGGCAAGCCGCTGATCTCGGGACCGGTTCCCGGCTGGATCACCGCGCATGAGGATGAGGTGGTCGCCGACATGGGCTTTGCCGGCGAGTCCCGCGTCGCCGTTGACCGCGTCAGGATACGCAAGCGGTTTCTAGGCTGGGCAAATTTCGTCTTCGACACGCGTTCGCCTTTCTTCGGCAAGTCGGCAAGCGAAGTCGCTTCGCTGATCGTCTCCGGGCCGGAACTGAAACCGGGCACGTCAAATCTGGCGCTGGCCGGCGACAACATCTGGAACAACGCCCAGTGGCAGCATGGCGATGTCTGGACGAAGCTCCTGCAGACCATCGTCATGGCCTTTCTCGGCACCATGCTGGGCGGCATCGTCGCCTTCCCGCTGGCCTTCTTCGCCGCCCGCAACATCACGCCCAGCCGGCTGGTCAACCAGGTGCTCAAGCGCTTCTTCGATTTCATGCGCTCCATCGACATGCTGATCTGGGCGCTGTTCTTCACCCGCGCCTTCGGGCCGGGACCGCTGGCTGGCAGTGCGGCGATCTTCTTCACAGAGGTCGGCACGCTCGGCAAAACCTATTCCGAGGCGCTGGAGAACATCGACGACAGGCCGCGCGAGGGGATTACCTCGACCGGAGCCAACGGCCTCCTGGTGCAGCGCTACGGCGTGCTGCCGGAAGTGGTGCCGGTGTTCATCAGCCAGACGCTCTATCAGTGGGAATCCAACACCCGCGGCGCCACCATCATCGGCGCTGTCGGCGCCGGCGGCATCGGCCTGAAACTGTGGGAAGCGATGCGCACCAACTCAAACTGGGCCAACGTCTTCTACATGGTGCTGCTGATCTTGGCCGTCGTCTTCATCTTCGACAACATCTCCAACTTCCTGCGCCGCCGGCTGAGCCAGACGATCCACGACTACAACAGGATCCAGGCTGAGCAGGGGTAGGCTTGTGATGCAGACGCGCAAGTCGTCTCGACCGGCGCCAAAGGATCGACCCCCACTCCGTCGAGCTTCGCTCGACACCTTGTATCTACACGAGAGAGATTTCGTGGGATTAGAGCGATTGAGCCAAGGTCCGGGTGGCCGCCCGGACCTTGGCTTGGCGAAGTCGCCCGTACCACCTGAGGTTACAGCCGCGGGAGAGCTTGGGATCTTCGCCTTCATCACGCACGACCGAACAGTCGCTTGGTTCCAACCGTACGCACAAGGCAGGTTACCGTGAACAGGATTATTTGTGGAGTTGATGTTTCGAAAGATTGGCTGGACGCGCATGTCTGGCCTGGCGGAGCGGCAGCGCGCTTCGCCAACGACGCGGCGGGGATCGCAGCTCTTTGGCTGTTCTGCCGCAGCCATGACGCAGTCCTTGCGGTGATGGAGGCATCGGGCGGCTATGAACGGCTGGGATTCATGCTCTTGTGGGCGCACGGCATGCCGTGCGGCGTGGTCAATGCCAAGAGCGTGCGCCGTTTCGCCGAGGCGATGGGCTATCTTGAGAAGACCGACAGGATCGACGCCGCTGTCATCGCCCACTACGGCGCAGTCAAGAACACTGTGCCGACGCCACCGCCAAGCGCCGCCCAGCAGCGGCTTGCCGCGTTGGTTGGCCGGCTTTGCCAGATTGTCGGCGATGCGACCATCAACAAGCAGCGTAGAAGTGCCGCACGCGACGCCGAGGTATGCGCCAGCATCGAGGCGATGCTGGCCTTCCTCAAGCGCGAGCAACGGCGCCTGGAAGGCGAGATTGCCTCGATGATCGATGACGATCCGCTGTGGGCCAGGCTGGAGCAGGCCTTTCGTTCGCTGAAGGGCGTGGCCGGACGCACCGTCGCCCGCCTGATGGCCGAACTGCCCGAGATCGGCCTCATCTCCAACAAGGCCATCGCCAAGCTGGCAGGCCTCGCTCCCTTCGCCAACGATAGCGGCAAGCGCACCGGCAACAGGCATGTGCGCGGCGGACGCGCCGGGCCGCGTGGCATCCTCTTCATCGTCGCAGCCATCGTGGCCAAATTCGATCCCAATCTCAAAGCTTTCGCTCAACGGTTGCAACAGGCGGGAAAGCCAAAAATGCTCATCCGCATCGCACTCGCCAGAAAACTCCTCGTCATCCTCAATGCAAAAGCACGCGATGCGCGCAACGAGTTCGCGAGTGCAACTTGACACCCCAGATAGTCGCTCTCCCCCGATCGACGGGGTAGAGGAAAGCGCCAGGCTGTCCGAGCCGACGCCTGTCCTCTTAGGCCGAGTGTCCCCCAGGCCGAGGCTTCCTTCCTCTCCCTCCGGAGGGGGGAGAGAGGTGGCTCGGCGAAGCCGAGACGGAGTGGGGGAACCACCTGGCAACCGCCGCGAACGCAAATAGAAAATGGGCCAGGGCGCCTAAGCCGCCTTCTTCCACCCGCTCTTGATATGCCTATACCCCTCCCGATAAACCGCTTCCGGGGTCTCTGAAAAATCCCGCCACACCTTGGTCGCCGCCGCCAAATCCTTGAGTGAGCGGCCGAACGCCTCGATCGTCAGCCAATCGTCATAGCCGCTCTTGCGGATGGCGGAAAACGTTTCGGTCCACGGAATGTTGCCGCGCCCCGGCACGCCGCGATCATTCTCCGAGATATGGATATGCACGACATTCCTGCGGTGTTTCGTGTAGGCGCCGATCGGGTCGGCCTCCTCGATATTGGCGTGGAAGGTGTCGTACATCGCCTTGATGTGCGGCCGGTCGATGGCGTCGATATGCTCCGACAGGTCCGCCATCGTGTTGAGCAGGTAGCATTCGAAGCGGTTCAGCGCCTCGAGCCCGATGGTGACGCCCTTGTTGCCGGCATGGTCGCCGATGGCGCGCTGCGAGCCGACGGAGCGCTTCTTCTCCGCGGCCGTCGGCCCAGAGCCGGAAAAGGACCCGAGCGTCGAATGCAGAGGGCCGCTCAGCGTGCTGGCGCCAAGCGCCTGCGCGCAGTCGATCGCCCATTTCATGTAGTCGACACCGGCCTTGCGGGTTGCCGCGTCGGCCGCGATCAAATTCATCGCCGGATCGCCCATGGCCGAAACCGCAGTCCGCTCCAGCCCGATGCGGTCGAGCAGATCGCCGAGCTTTCTATAATCGTCCGGCGTGCCGGCGAAGATCGGTATCTCGACGCCATCGAAACCGGTCGCCTTGATGTCGCGCAGCAGCGGCTCGTGTTTCTTCGACACCGCCGTCGTCCACAAGAACATGCACATGCCGATTTTCATCGACGCCCCCTCCCCTTAGATTCCTCGGATCGCCGGGGTGTTGAGATTCAGGTCAGGCCAAGCCGAAAACGGCTGGTTCCGAGAACCGGAGCGGAGCGTACTTTTGGGTACGTGAGCACCGGAAGCGCAGGAAACGGCCGTTTGCAGGCCGGCCTCACCTGAATCTCAGCGCCCCTTGGACTAGAGCTTCGTCCACGCCCCGTTCTTCTTCGACGACTTCACGCAAGCCTCGATGAAGGCCATGCCCTCGACGCCGTCCTGTATGGTCGGGAAGACGACATCCTTTGCCGGCTTGCCGCCCTTGCGGCGTGCCGCCCGGATGGCGCGTGCGGCCTCCTGGTAGATGTTGGCGAAGCCTTCGAGGTAGCCTTCCGGATGGCCTGACGGCACGCGGCTGACACGGCCCGCCACCGGCAGCGCGCCGGCGCCATTGCGGGTAATCAATTGCTTTGGCTGGCCGAATGGGGTGTACCAGAGATAGTTCGGGTCGGCCTGCACCCATTCCAGCCCACCCTTCGAGCCATAGATGCGCAGCTTCAGCCCGTTCTCATGGCCGGGCGCCACCTGGCTTGCCCAGATCATGCCCTTGGCCGGGTGCGTCTTGCCGGTAGGCTTGAAGCGCAGCATGACGTTGACGTTGTCATCCAGTAGCCGTCCCGGCACGAAGGCGTCGAGATCGGCCGACAGGGAGTCCAGTTCCAGCCCCGAGACGAAGCGGGCGAGGTTGTAGGCATGCGTGCCGATATCGCCCAGCGCACCGCCGGCACCTGCCTGCTTGGGGTCGGAGCGCCACGCCGCCTGCTTCTGGCCTGTCGCCGCCAAATCCTCGGTCAGCCAGTCCTGCGGATATTCGGACTGCACGATGCGGATGTCGCCGAGCACGCCCTTGGCGACCATTTCGCGTGCTTGCCGCACCATCGGATAGGCGGTGTAGTTGTGCGTCAGCACGAACACCTTGCCGGTCTTCTCGACTATCGCCGCGAGCTTTTTCGCTTCGGCCAGCGTCGTCGCCAGCGGCTTGTCGCAGATGACGTGGATGCCGGCCTCGAGGAAAGCTTTTGCCGCTGGCACATGCACATTGTTGGGCGTGACGATGGCCACCGCTTCGATGCCGTCGGGGCGCTTCGCCTCGGCCTTGGCCATCTCGGCATAGGATGCGTAGCTGCGTGAGGGGTCGAGCCCCAGTTCGGCCGCCGAGGCCTTGGCACGGGCCGGGTCGGCTGACAAAGCGCCGGCAACCAGCACGAACTCGTTGTCCAGCCGCGCCGCGATCCGATGCACCGCGCCGATGAAGGCGCCTTGCCCGCCGCCGACCATGCCGTAGCGGATCGGGCCGCCTCCCGTTTCCGACTTCGATGCGCCGACCATATCTTGCTCCTCGCTGTTGCTTGCCCCCCTTGAGGGGAGGTCGATCCGCGCAGCGGATCGGGTGGGGTCGTTGAGGCAGAGCGCGGTGTGAACCGACCCACCCGGCCTTTGGGCCACCCTCCCCGCGAAGGGGAGGGAAAATCGAGCTAGATTCCCATCATGGCGCGCAGCAACTTCTTGTCGGTGGTGCCAGCGGCGAAGTCGTCGAATGCCTTTTCCGTCACCCGGATGATGTGGTGCTCGATGAAAGGCGCGCCTTCGGCCGCACCATCCTCCGGATGCTTCAGGCAGCACTCCCACTCCAGCACCGCCCAGGAATCATAATTGTACTGCGTCAGCTTGGAGAAGATGCCGCCGAAATCCACCTGTCCATCGCCCAGCGAACGGAAGCGCCCGGCGCGGTTGGTCCAGCTCTGATAGCCGGAATAGACGCCTTGCCGGCCGGTCGGGTTGAACTCGGCGTCCTTGACGTGGAACGCCTTGATGCGCTCGTGATAGATGTCGATGAATTCGAGATAGTCGAGCTGCTGCAGCAGGAAATGCGACGGATCGTAATTGATGTTGCAGCGCCTGTGGCCGCCGACCGCGTCGAGGAACATCTCGAAAGTGGCGCCGTCGAAAACGTCTTCAGACGGGTGAATTTCATAGCCGACATCGACGCCGTTGTCCTCGTACACGTCGAGAATCGGCTTCCAGCGTTTGCCGAGCTCGCCAAACGCTTCCTCAATGAGTCCAGCCGGCCGCTGCGGGAACGGATAGAGGTAAGGGAAAGCCAGCGAGCCGGTAAACGACACTGAAGCATTCAGGCCTAGATTACGCGATGCTTTAGCGCCGAACTTCATCTGCTCGACAGCCCACTTCTGCCGGGCTGCGGGATTGTTGTGCACCGATGGCGGCGCAAAGCCATCCATCTGCGCGTCATAGGCAGGATGCACCGCCACCAATTGCCCCTGCAGATGCGTCGACAATTCCGTGATCTCGACGCCGGCGTCGGCGCAAATGCCTTTCACCTCGTCGCAATAGGCCTTGGAAGAGGCCGCCTTCTTGAGATCGAACAGCCGCGCGTCCCAGGTCGGGATCTGCACGCCCTTGTAGCCGAGACCGGCCGCCCATTTGGTGATCGACGCCAGTGAGTTGAACGGCGCGGCGTCGCCCGCGAACTGCGCCAGAAACAGCCCCGGGCCCTTCATTGTCGTCGGCATCGGCATCCTCCCTCATTTCTCTCGCGACCGAGCATAGCGCCGATTGGAAACAGGGCCAGCCACTTTGGTCTTTTCTCAACGGGCGCTTGCACGCACCACCATTCTGGTATTACCAAATGTGGAATTTTGGTCAAGCCTTGCAATGCGCCATCATGACCCCAAAACCACCCGGCGCAGGCATATATATCTCAATATAATCAAGGAAATACTCCACAGCGAAAGTTGCATCCCGGCGCTTCTTGCCGATCCGGATAATTTGCTGTAGACCTCGCTTCAGGCCCAATTGGTCGAACCAGTTTGCGAGAAAAGGCTGGGAACGCCTTGGGGAGGAACCTTTGTGTCGCCTTTTGGCGATGCATGTCGCAGGCGAACCATAGAGACGAGTTGGGAAGGACAGACCATGCATCTTTCGACGCACAACTGGATGCGCGCGGAACCCTTGGAAACGACGCTCAAGCGCATCAAGAAATTCGGCTATGAGTCGATCGAGATTTCCGGCGAACCCGAGCAGTACAAAACCAGGGAGACCCGGGCGCTGCTGAAGGAGCATGGCATTCGTTGCTGGGGCGCGGTGACCCTGATGCTGGGCGAGCGCAACCTTGCCGCCAGGAACCAGGGCCAGCGCGAGCGTTCCGTTCAGTATGTCAAGGACGTGCTGACCATGGTCAGCGAACTCGATGGCGAGATCATCACGCTGGTTCCGGCGACCGTCGGCAAGGTCGTGCCTGACGGCACCGAGGAAGAGGAATGGAAGTGGGTCGTCGACGCCACCCGCGAATGCTTCACCCACGCCAAGAAGGTCGGCGTCAAGATCGCTGTTGAACCGCTCAACCGCTTCGAGACCTATCTGTTCAATCGCGGCGCCCAGGCGCTGGCTTTGGCCGACGCGGTCAGCCCCGAATGCGGTGTCTGCCTCGACGCCTACCACCTCCATATGGAAGAATTTAACGTCTATGACGCGATCCGGCAGGCCGGAAAGCGCCTGTTCGACTTCCATGTCGCCGACAACAACCGCTTCGCCGCCGGTCTCGGCCAGATCGACTGGCCGAAGATCGTCGCCACCTTGCGCGAGATCGGCTACGACGGCGCGCTGACCAACGAGTTCGTCGCGCCCGTCGACCGGACGCCGGCGGCCCCCTATCCCGACATGGTCGAGCGCAATCCGGTCGATATCTCGCCCGAACAGCTGAAGTTCATCCAGGACCACGGCTCCAGCGTGCTCACCGAGAAATTCTACACCGACCAGATGCGCATCAACGCCGAAACGTTGCTGCCGCTGATCAAGTAGTCGACTGCCTCAGGGAAATTCGCCCTTCCGCCCTGACCGGCGCAGGGCTGGGGAAGAATATGCGTATCAAGTCCGTCCAAGCCTGGTGGATCCGCGTTCCGATCGAAGCCGCTCGGCAGCACCGCAGCGACTTCGGTCAGGTGACGACCTTCGACGCCGCCATCCTGCGCATCGAGACCGATGACGGGCTGGTCGGCTGGGGCGAAGGCAAGAACGCCGCCGGCAGTGCCGGCAGCTACGGTGCACTCGTCCACATGCTGAACCATGAAGTCGGGCCGCAGCTGGTCGGCCGCGATCCGGCCGACATCGGCATCATCTGGGAGATGCTCTACAATGGCGTGCGCCACGACAGCGCCGCACGCGGCGGCCACGCCATGCCGCAGCTGGCGCGGCGCGGCATGAGCATCGCGGCGATCAGCGCCGTCGACATCGCGCTGTGGGACATTCTTGGCAAATCGCTTGGCGTTCCTGTCTGGCGGCTGCTCGGCGGCCGCAAGCTCGATCGCATGCCGGCTTACGCGTCCGGCGGCTGGGCGGCCGCCGACGCCATCGGCGAGCAGTTGAAATCCTATATCGCCAAGGGCGGTTTCAAGGCACTGAAGATGCGGGTTGGCGCCATGGACGGCGCGGCGCACATTTCCGCCACCCGCGTGCGCGCCGCACGGCAGGCGCTCGGCCCCGATGTCGAACTGATGGTCGACGCGCACGGCACCTACACGGTGGCTGAAGCCAAGCGCTTCATCCATCTCGTCAACGACCTTGACCTGGCGTGGTTCGAGGAACCTATCAT
>NZ_RZRW01001349.1:0-604 GCF_003998745.1 Mesorhizobium sp. M7A.F.Ca.US.014.04.1.1
GGATCCTGGCCTCTATCCTGCTGAAGGCGAAGACCAGAATGCCGGTTATCGTCATGTAGATCAGCGCCAGCAGCAGCAAGGGCTCGTAGGTGAGGTAGGTGTCCTGCCGTACTTTGGACGAAACGGCGAAGATGTCGATGACGCTGATCGTCGCCACCAGCGGCGTCGACTTCAATTGCAGCACGGTCTCGCCGGTCAGCGTCGGCAGCGCCCGGTAGATGGCTTGCGGCAGCCAGATCCGCCGGAACGCCTTCCAGCGGCTCATGCCGAAGGCGCGGGCGGCTTCGAGTTGCCCCTTGGGCACGCCGGCGAAGGCGCCGCGCATCACCTCGCCCTCATAACCGGCGAACGACAGGGTCAGCGCCAGCACGCCATAGGGCCAGGCTTGCCGCAGATATGGCCACATCCAGGATTCGCGGATCCACGGATATTGCGGGAACAGCGAACCCAGGCCGTAATAGAGCAGCCAGAGCTGGATCAGCAGCGGCGTGCCCCGGATCACCGTGCAGAACACCTTGGCGGGTGCGGCGAACCAGAACGAGCCGGCGGCTTGCGCCAGCCCGAGCGGCACGGCGAGCAGAAAGCCCAGCACGCAGGTGACGGC
>NZ_RZRW01001350.1:0-604 GCF_003998745.1 Mesorhizobium sp. M7A.F.Ca.US.014.04.1.1
GGATGGCGACCCGCTACGGTCGCACCGATGTTCAGATCGACGGCCGCATCGACCAGGCCTTTTCGCCGACGGTTTCGGCCTATGTGCTGGCAGCGGCGACGCCGGATGCCGATTTCCTGGCCCGATATTCGATCGGCGCCGGCGCTTCGTGGCAGATCATGGCGCCCGCGAAAGCGCTCGGTCCGTTCTCGCTCAACATCGATGCTCGCTATGACAATTTCGTCACCGCCGAGGTCACCACAATCTCGCCCTGGGTGCAGGCCTATGTCCTGGACGGCCGGCTGGGGCTTTCGGCCCGTTGGGTTCACCCAGCCGACGATATCGGCACACGCGCCGATGGCTATGTGCTGCGGGCCGATCTTGCAGTCACCCCGGCCGTCAACGTTTTTGGTGGTTATGCAGATGCCCCCGAGATCTCCGACGGCGCGCTGGTGCCGACGCGTACCGTCTTTGGCGGCATCTCCTGGGACGCCACCGATCCGCTGACGCTGCGCGGCAGCCTCGCCCATGAGCAGCGCCCGACATTCGACCGAACCATATTCGGGCTCGGCCTAACCACGCGGTTCTGATCATGTTGTACATCTGGCACTTATCCATCCTGCTC
>NZ_RZRW01001351.1:0-603 GCF_003998745.1 Mesorhizobium sp. M7A.F.Ca.US.014.04.1.1
GTGAAGCGCATTCCATTTGGCTATTGAATTTGGATCGCGCTTTCGACGTCGTGCGAAACCTTGGTGATTTATCGGCCGCAGATAGATCGATCTTATTCCGTGAAGCTCGAAATTATCGACGAGGTCTGTGAAATCTGGCGGTCGGTCTACGTCTATCGTCGGCAAGGCTGAAACCCTGCCGGGGCCAAGGCGACGCACGGCCTCTGCCAGGTTGCCAAAGAACGTGTCGGTAACCAGAGGATCATGCGTACGCTGACGCGTGTGGGTCTCGTGATTTCCGTCCAACGAGGTGCTGACGAACGTGTCCGGCTGGTCAAGGAAAGTCCACTCTTGGTCGCCCAAGCGCTGCAAATTTGTGCAGACAACAAACTGGCTATTCGGAAACTTTGAGCGGGTGAAAGCGCGAACCTGCTCGAGCAGATCGATCCGAAGCAAGGGTTCTCCACCCTGAAACTCGATCTTGATCTCCGGACCCTTCATCGCGTCGATGAAGTCGAGCACGGCCTTCAATGTTTCAGCGTTCCAGTCGAAGCCCTGTGCGGATTCCGGGGCGCGCGAAACCTGGCAATAGCCGCACGTCAAATTGCAGCGGAGTGTGGGGAC
>NZ_RZRW01001352.1:0-603 GCF_003998745.1 Mesorhizobium sp. M7A.F.Ca.US.014.04.1.1
AGCGGTTGATTTGCGAGGAGCGACCGACAAGAAACGGCCTGTAGGTTTCCTCGTCGGCGACGGCCAACACCGCGCAGCCATGAAATTTGATGATTTGACCGGTAAGCTCCGGCTGACGAAGATCCTCGGCGCGAACGCAGACCACGAGCTTGGGAACGCCTCCCGTCAGTTCGGCAACAGCCTTCTCGACCAGTCCGTCCCAGTTCGCCGTGGCGATGCTGGACGCACTGCCCTCGAGAACTAGAATGCCCATACATAGATGCTCGACATCGGGTTCGATGGCGGGGTTCGCGAAGGTGGCGGGGACGCCCACGCCGTCCCACAGCAAATAGTCATCGGCCTTGCCGGCAACGGTGACGTCGAGCAGCCGAGCATAATTGTTGGTCAGCCGCGCGACAATGGCGGCCTGGTCCGGCCAAGCGGCGAAGCCAAGGGTGAAATCGACCCTTGCCCATTCGTCGGCCGACAGCGGGGCGAGGCCGAGGGCACGCTTGAGGGCTATGTTATAGGGGCAGTTGGGGTTGGCCGGATCGCTCTGCTGGCGCAGAAACTCCATCACACGCACGATGATGTGCTTCAGGCCATCTACCCGTCCGAATGAGA
>NZ_RZRW01001353.1:0-601 GCF_003998745.1 Mesorhizobium sp. M7A.F.Ca.US.014.04.1.1
ACACCAAGCTGGTGACGATCTGCGACCTTGTTGTCGAAGCTTCGTCTTGAAGAACGCGTAGGCGCAATGCGCCCCTTGTGGGCGAACGGGAGGGTAGTTCATGTCGGAGCCAAGTCTCAAGGCGCTAGCGTCTCACAGACGCGTCAAGCTCGGGACCCTTGTCGCCGAGTTCGCGACGCCGGGGATAGGCCACATCCTGAAGTCCGCTGGCTGTGACTTCGCCTTTTTCGATATGGAGCATTCGGGCTTCAGCCTGGAAACGGTCAAGAGCGCGATCCGCTATTTCGAGGCGGCCGACCTGCCGGTTATGGTGCGTGTGCCATCGCAGGACTACCATTTCCTCGCCCGCGCCATGGATATGGGGGCCGAAGGATTAATCGCGCCGATGGTGAGTACCGTCGAGCAGGCGCAGCACATCATCAATTCCATGAAATACCATCCGGCTGGCGCTCGCGGCGTGGCGCTGCAGATCGCGCATGACCGTTACCGTCCGGGCTCGGTTGCAGATAAGTTCGAGGCGGCCAACCAGCGCTCGGTGTTCATCTGCCTGATCGAGACCGCCGACGGCGTCAAGAACATCGACGGCATTGCGGGATTGGAC
>NZ_RZRW01001354.1:0-598 GCF_003998745.1 Mesorhizobium sp. M7A.F.Ca.US.014.04.1.1
CAATTGTTCCAGCCCAAGGAATTCGCATCGCTCGATTATTCCACGCTAAAACTGGTGCGCACGCCGGAAGCGCTGGTCGAGCGGCTGGACAATGGCGCCTGCCAAGGTTGCCATCAGGCCGGTTCCACTGCCGGCTTCCATTTCATCGGCCTTGACGACAAGACGACATCGCCGCTCAACCGCATCGAGGTCGACATCTCGCCGCATCTTCATGCCGAGATCCCGCGCCGCCAGGCCTGGCTGCGCGCTACAGCTGAGGGCAGGGAGCCAAACCGCTTCCGTCCGCTCTCCTTTGCGCCGCCGGCAGCCTGGACGGACGCCGCGGTCGACTACGCGCCGGCCGAGATGGCCATGCCGTGCCTGATGCCGGAAGATGCGGACCGCTTCGGTGCGACCTGGAAATGCGGCGGCGGCACCGTCTGCACGCCGCTGGCCACCGCTTCGGGCGTGCACACGAAACTGGCGCAATGCCTGCTGCCCAAGGACAGCGAAAAACTGTTTTCCGGCCATCCCTGCCTGACCGGCTCGATCGCCAGCAATGCGGCGCAGCCTTTCAACGACCGCTACAGCAAATCGGGCCAGTTCGCGGCCTTCGCGC
>NZ_RZRW01001355.1:0-597 GCF_003998745.1 Mesorhizobium sp. M7A.F.Ca.US.014.04.1.1
AGCTCAAATATGAGCATGCCCGCCGATGACCGAAAGGATGTCTCGTGCAAGCATGAGAGTCTTGTATTCTGCAAGGTGCGTCCCCTCTCGGGTGCAACGAGAAAGATGGCTGCAACATGCCGCTGACCGCATTCAGGTTCCCATTCGGCCAGAATGTCGACGAACGGCGGTTCCGTCGCCTGACCCGCCTTCTGGAGGTCATTCAGATGGACATCGAGAATGAAATCGCGGTACTGCGCCCGTGCGTGGAAAGGGTCACGGACTGTGCTGCGTTCGCCCTGGAAGCGATGGAAAATGGCGAGAGTCCCGAACGCATGTCCGCGCAGATCGGTACTCTCGAGCAGAACCTGGCGATCATCCGCGGACGGCAGGCCTTGCTGGAACAGCAGACGTCATTTGTCGACGCCGCGAGAGCAGCGCTGCCGCGCGTTCTACCGCCCCACGGGTCCTAAGTTTCGCATACGCCAATTGGCGGCATTTACCTTCCGGATCACGGGCGTAATCTTCCGCAGCAGTCTGGGATCGCGGGGCCTCGGCTTTCAATGCAAAGACCGGCCGCATGCAACGGCCGCCTGCATGGAGCGGGCTGCTCTGGGT
>NZ_RZRW01001356.1:0-594 GCF_003998745.1 Mesorhizobium sp. M7A.F.Ca.US.014.04.1.1
GACGGAGGCGATATCGCCTTCCCCGCAGGCGACGGCGCTGTGATGCGTGCCGAGCGCGCGGGCCATCTCGAGCTGGAAGGGGCTCTCGTCATGTTCGGCGCTATCGAAGGTGACCGAGAAGGTCCTGAAACCACCCGGCGCCATGCCCGCCGCCAGCGCCGATGTGATGGAGGAATCGAGGCCGCCCGAGAGATAGGCGCCGACTGGCACATCGGCGCGCATGCGGATGCGGGTCGCCTCCGTCAGGAGGGCGCGCAGTTCCTCGGCCGCGGCACGCTCGTCCCGGTGCCGGGGCGGCGCGTCCCGGTCGGGATACTCCAGACTCCAGTAGGGCCGGGTCGAGACGCTGCCCTCTTGCACGATCATCAGGCTTGCGGGTTCGATCTCGTAGATGTTGCGGAAGGGCGTGCGCGGCGCGATCGGGGCCCAGAGCGTGAAGATCTGGTCGAGTGCGACCGGATCAATCTCGGCCGCGACGCCCGGGGCCTGGAGGAGCGCCTTGACCTCCGAGGCGAAGTAAAGCCGTTCGCCCTGCCTTGTATAGAAGAGCGGCCGGACCCCCATGCGGTCGCGCGTCAGAACCATGCGGCGGCG
>NZ_RZRW01001357.1:0-594 GCF_003998745.1 Mesorhizobium sp. M7A.F.Ca.US.014.04.1.1
CGACAACCGCCCGGTGCTGGTGGACCCGGGCACCCGAAAAATCATCAAGGTTTACGACTGAACGAACCATCCAACCCCGCCGCCATCGCCTGGCGGCGGGGTCGAAGCTTACAAATCTCCACAATCCGGTGACGAGCCTTGAAGTCGCGACATCGCAACCTTCCAAAGGTCCGGGCTTTATGGATGATGGTCGCGGCCAGGCAGAGTTTTCCGCTCAACAAGCCAGTCCAGGAGCTCAAGGACTTTCAGGGCAAGATCTGTGCACGAGTAATACGCTTTATGGCGCTCCTGCCTCCGGGTGACCAGACCAGATTCTCGCATCATGCCGAGATGCTGGGAGAGTGCTGAGTTGCTAAGCCCCAGTCGCGGCGCCAGATCAGAAACGGATATTTCTCCGTCAGCAAGAATCATTAGAGCGAGAAGGCGCTTTTCATTAGCCATGGCAGCGAGCAGCTCGGCGGATGGCGCATGAATGCTGGGCTTTTCGGGATTCATGATGTTGCCCTCGCTCACGCGTCTTGCGCCGGCCGAAATGTAAAGAAGCGGCCTCCCTTCACGGCAGCGGCGGGCGCCCCAGGAAGGATGTGCCGGGGT
>NZ_RZRW01001358.1:0-590 GCF_003998745.1 Mesorhizobium sp. M7A.F.Ca.US.014.04.1.1
CCGACAGGCCGCCGCCGCCGCAGCCATGCACCGCGACCCATTCGCCCGGCTTCACCCGGCCCTGGTCGACAATGGCTCGAAACGAAGTGACGAAGCGGCAGCCGAGGCTGGCGGCGGTGGCGAATTCCATCTCGTCGGGCAGGCGCACAAGATTGGTGTCGGCATGTTCGATGGCGACATATTCGGCAAACGAGCCCCAGCCGGTGAAGCCAGGCTGTGTCTGGTGCTCGCAGACCTGGTGATTGCCCGAATTACACTCGAAGCAGCGGCCGCAGCCGACGGCGAACGGCACTGTGACGCGCTCGCCGGCCTTCCAGCGTGTGACCTGCTTGCCCGCGGCGACGACGATGCCGGCAAGTTCATGGCCCGGCACGTGCGGCAGCGTGATGCCTTCGTCATGACCCATCCAGCCATGCCAGTCGCTGCGGCACAGACCGGTCGCCTCGACCTTGATGACGACGCCATCGGCTGCCGGCTTCGGATCAGGAACGGTCTGGATCCTCGGCGCTTCGCCGAATTTCTCGAAGACGACGGCTTTCATCGGCACCACCACCTTTCACACGGCCTGCGGGAAACGATAGCCGATTCCC
>NZ_RZRW01000136.1:0-11563 GCF_003998745.1 Mesorhizobium sp. M7A.F.Ca.US.014.04.1.1
CCTGCACGCCGGCCATTATTTCTCTCCGCCGAATTTGAAGAACCGCGCCGTGAGCAGCATCAGCGCCATCGACACGACAATGATGATCGTCGAGACCGCATTGATCTCGGGCGTGAATCCTTTGCGGATCGCGGCGTAGATTTCCACCGGCAGCGTCGTCTGCCCAGGCGTCGCCAGGAAATAGGACACCACGAACTGGTCGAACGACACTGCAAACGCAAACAGCCCTCCGGCAATAACGCCTGGCATGATCCAAGGCAGCGTGACGCGCCTCGTTACCTGCCACTGGTTGGCGCCGAGCGAGCGTGCCGCCTCTTCCAGCTCCGGCGCGAAGGTCTGCAGCCGGGCCGAGACGACGACGATGACATAGGGCAGCGCCAGTGCGACATGGCCAAGCAGGATCGCATGCAGCCCGCGACCGATGCCGACGCCGAAAAAGAAGATCAGCATCGCCGTGCCGGTGATCAGCCACGGAATGGCGATCGGCGGAAACAACAGCGCCTGCAGGAATTTCTTGCCGCGAAACTCATAGCGATAGAGCGCCAGCGATGCCGCCGAGCCGAGCACGACACAGATGACGGTGGTGATGACGGCGATCTCGACGCTGTTCCAGGTGGCGGCGATCAGCTGGTCGTTCTGCCACAGCGAAGCGTACCATTCGGTCGTCCATTCGAACGGCAATTGGTAGAAGGGCGAGACGTTGAACGACATCAGCGCCATGATGATGATCGGCAGATAGAGGAGGGCGAGCAGCAGACCGATGTAGAAGCGGCCAAGCCATTCGAGGACGCGGGTCGTCGCCATCACGCGGCCCTCCGCAGCACCGGCGACGCCACCGCCAGGATGACCAGCACCACGGCCAGCAGGATGAAGGAAAGCGCGGCACCGAGCGGCCAGTTGAACACGGCGACGAACTGGTCCTCGATGACCGTGCCGTAGAAGGTGCCGGTGCGACCGCCGAGGATGCGCGGCTCCATGAACGAGCCGACGACGGGGACGAAGATCAGGGCCGCACCCGCGACCAATCCGGGCATCGACAGCGGGATGATCACCCGCTTCAGCACCTGTAGCCGTGAAGCGCCAAGCGAACGCCCGGCCTCAATCAGGGAGTCATCGATCGCCTGCAGCGTGAGATAGCAGGTCAGCACCATGTAAGGCACGTAGGAATGCACCAGCCCGATGATGACGGCTGGATAGGAATACATCAGGTCGATGTTGATCTTGAACGGCAGCACGGCGTTGAGCGCGGTGTCGAGAATGCCGCCCTCGCGCAAAACCATCGCCCAGGAAAAGATGCGCACCAGCCCGTTCGACCAGAACGGCAAGATGACGAGCAGGAAGATCGCCTCGCGGCTGCGCCCCTTCAGCACTTTGGCGAGCACGTAAGCGGCGGGATAGCCGATGACGACGCACCACAGCGTCACTTCGAGGCCAAGCCGCAGTGAGGCCAGCAGCAGTGTCAGATAGAGGCTTTGCGAGAAGAAGGTGGCATAGTTGCCAAGGGTGAATGTCCACGGCTTTCCCGACAGCGGCAGCTCGGTCATGAACGAGAAAAAGACCATGGCCGAGAGCGGCAGGAAGATCGCCACCGTCAGCCAGAGATAGGCTGGCGCCAGCAGCGGCAATGCCGATCTCAGCCCGCTTCGCGACGCTGTCGCAGCTGCCATGATACCCTCCCCCAGGATTGAAACGCCAGCCGGCGCGAACCGCCGGCTGGCCGGGATGTTGGCTCTATTTCACGTCGACCTTCAACTGCTGCCACAGCGCCAGATAGGCTTCGCGCTGGGCATCGGTGATCGGCGCCTGGAACTGGATGCGTTTGGCCACCTCGGGGTCGCCCATGACCTTGCGGTTGAAGGCATCCTCGGGCAGCGCTTCCACCGCCTTGGTGTTGGCGGAGACAGGAGCACCGACCTTGGTGACCCATTCGACGTAGAATTTCGGGTCGATCATGTAGTTGATGAAAGCCTCGGCGCCGGCGACGTTCTTGGCGCCGACCGGAATGGAAAACGCGTCGAGCCAGGCGACGGCACCCTCCTGCGGCACGACCAGAGAGACCGGCAATTTGAAATGCGTCTTGGCGCGATCGGCCGAGCCGCTCCAGTAGGTGCCGATGTCGATCTGGTTGGAGGCGACCATCTGGTTCCAGTCGTTCTCCGAACTCCAGAAGGTCTTGATCTGCGGCATCAACGAGGTGAGCTTCGCCTTGACCGCATCCATATCCTTGATGTCGTTGATGTTCTGGCCCGTTGCGATGGCGCCGAACTGCACCGCTTCGACGGCATCGTCGCGAATGACGACGCGGCCCTTATGGGCGGCATCCCACATCTCGGCGATGCTCGTCGGCGGCTTGTCGAAGGATTTGTCGTTAATGGCGAGCGCGGTGAGGCCCCACACCCACGGCACGCCATAGACCTTGCCGTCATGGACGAGCATCGGCGATCCCGCCTTGTCCTTGCTGATGTCGGCGTAGTTCGGCAATTTGGAGACGTCGATCGGCTGGATCAGTTTGCCGTCCATCGCCTGGTCGTTGAAGGCGGCATTGATCATGACCACGTCGTAGAGGCCGGGATTGGTCCGGATCTTGGTCAGCATTTCCTGTTCGGAATTGAAGAAGTCGTTGACGACCTTGTTGCCGGTCGCTTTTTCGAAAGCCTCCACCGCCCATGGTTCGTCGGCGCCGTATCCCTTCCAGTTGAGCACATGCACTTCGTCAGCCTTGGCAGCGAACGCGAGTGCGGAGGTAAAGACGGCGGTCGCCGTCAGCAGAGCAGTCAAGTCAGGCATGCGCATGGTTGGTTCCTCTCTGTGGGTTTGCCCGGTTCCCGGGCTTGTCAGGCTTTCCAGCTGTTATGCATTGGCCTTCTGTGTCCGGCCTGCTCCCGACGGGTCGGCGGCATGGCTCAGGAATGTCTGGATTTGGTGGTCGGTCGGCGCCGACGAGCCGCCATGGCGGGTGACCGATATGGCCGCTGCCGCATTGGCATAGCGCGCTGCCTCGAAGGGCGGGATGCCGTGCGCCAGCGCGCTGACGAAAGCACCGATATGGGTGTCGCCGGCGCCATTGGTGTCGATGGCGGTGACTTTGAAGCCGGCAACGGTCTGCGCCGTGCCGTCGGCCAACCTGATATGGCAACCCTTTGCCCCGGAGCGGATGACCACGCCCGCTGCTTTCGGGCAGTGGTCGCCCAGCAGCCGTACCGCGAGGCCCTCGACATCGCCTGGGCCGGCAATCTCGGCGGCTTCCGTCGTGTTGCAGCTCAGCCATGTGGTGCGGGCAAGCACCCGCGACAGGATGGGACGCGGAATGTCCGTGATGACCGGCGTCGGGTCGAAGACGAAGGGAATACCTGCCGGCAGCGCCTCGATCCAATCAGTGAGCGCATCGCGACTCTTAGGGTAGCTCAGCGTGTAGCCGGAGGTGAACACCCAGTCTCCCGGCGCCACCGCGACCGGCGCCATCATGTCGAGGCTGAGAACGCTCTCCGCACCAGGCCACGACACGAAGGTGCGTTCGGCGTCGCTCGAGATCATGGCGACGCAGTTGCCGCTGTCCATCACGGGCGATGGCGGCGTCAGTGTCTCGATACCCTCGGCTATGAAAGCAGCGCGCAGGAAATCGCCATTGGGCCCGCTGCCGAGTTGGCCGCCGAACACCACCTGCCTGCCGGTGCGGCTGGCCGCCACCATCATGTTGAAGCCACCGCCGGCGACCTGGGCAAAGCTCGATGCCGTCTTTTCCATGCCGGGCGCCGGCAGGGCGTCGATGCGGTAGACATAGTCGACCACGGCACTGCCGACATGGACGAGACGGCCGCTCATTCCGCCGCGTCCTTGCCGGAACCGATTTTCGCCATCCTTGCTGCCACGAGATCGGCGGCGAGCGCGCGAACCTCCGACATGTCGAGGCCGACAAGCCGGGCGATATGCTGTTGCGGCAATCGGGAAAAACCGCTGCAGGCGCCGGCCATGCCGGCAGCGATGGCGCCGATCGTATCGGTGTCGCCGCCGAGATTGGCGCTGATGACGGCTGCTTGCCATGGGTCGCCACGCGCGACTTCCAGCACGGCGAAGGCCGCCGGAACGGATTCCTGGCTGGCGACGCCGGTGCCAACCAGATCGGTGATCAGCCGGATCGCATCCCTGATCGCCTTGCCGTGTACGATGTCTTGCGCCCAGACGATGCGCGCGGCGATGTCGCCGCCGGTCACCCAATGTCCGAGTGTCGCCCCTCGCCTCGCCGCCGCGACCGCGCTGGCGGAAGCGTCGCGCCAGCCACCGCCGGCGACGCCGCGGCTGACGGCTGCCGCAACGGCAGCGGCGGAGGCGATGGCAATCGAGGTGTTGTGCGTGGCCCGGCAGGTCTCAGCCACCTTGCCGACGAATCCTTCCAACGGTTCGAGCGGCATCATGATGCCGACCGGCGCGATACGCATCGCCGCACCATTGGTGTCGCCGCTGCGCCCCGCTTCCTCAGCCGGCATACCATTGTTGATGGCGTCGATGGCGCGTTTGGTCGATGGCCCCAAAAGGTCATAGCTGCCACGCGCCTTAACCTCGCGTTCCCAGTCGAGCAGCGCATTGACCCAGCGCGCGTGGTCGAAACGGTCGCCGGATTCGACCAGGATGCGGCCGAGCAGCAACGCCTGCTCGGTATCGTCGGTGATGGTGCCGGCGGCCAATCCCTTCGACACCGGATGATCCGGGAAAGGCTCGATGAAATCCTCAACATGGCCGTAGAGTTCGGCAATGCGAACCGGCGACAAAAGCTGCGTCGGCATGCCGAGCGCATCGCCCAGCGCTCCGCCGACAAGCGCCCCCATGGCGCGGTCAATAGCCTTGCTGGTCGCATCCGACATCGCTCAGAACCTCATATGCAGCGCAAAATGCGCCGGATTGAGCAGGCTGGTGACGTACTCGATCGGCCGGTCGTCGGCGGCGCGCGTCAGCCGGCGGCCACGCAGGAAAGGCGTGCCTTGCGGGCAGCCGAGGATGGCCGCATCCTCGGCATTGAGCATCTCGATCTCGACCCATTCCTCGCCATGGTCGGGAATGAGGCCGGCGACGCGCAGCGTCTGGTGCAGCGAGCCCTCGCGCAATCCGCGCAACGGTACGTCCTCGAGCTCGGAGGACAATGGCAACCGGCTGCGCTCGATGGAGATCGCATGGCCGTCGCTGGCGTTGGTGCGCACCCGGTCGACGGCGATGAAGAACGGGCTTTCGATGCCAAGCAGCGCAGCCAGATCGGGGTCTTCGATGACCTCCAGCCGCAGCGTCCGCGTCTCGGCATTGGCGCCGGCATCGGCCAGCGCGCGCGACCAGCCGATCGAGTCGTCGACCGGCTTGCCGTCGAAGGTGACGAACGAGCCGATACCAACCTTGGTCGTGATCAGCCCGCGGCTGGACAGTTCCTCGAGGCCTTTGCGGACCGTATTGCGGCTAACGGAGAAGCGCTGGACGAGTTCGTTCTCGCTTTGAAGGCGGTCGCCGAAACCGAGGACGCCGGAACGGATCTCATGTTCGAGGACGGTGGCGATCTGCTCGGGCTTGCCCGTGCCGGGAGACAGTTGAACCGCGCGCCGCTTCATAAGGGTACCTGTTCAATGAACCTGTATAATCCTGTTCAATACCGAGGCCCGGATGCTATGTCAAC
This sequence comes from Mesorhizobium sp. M7A.F.Ca.US.014.04.1.1, assembly GCF_003998745.1. Classification (NCBI taxonomy): domain Bacteria; kingdom Pseudomonadati; phylum Pseudomonadota; class Alphaproteobacteria; order Hyphomicrobiales; family Phyllobacteriaceae; genus Mesorhizobium; species Mesorhizobium sp. M7A.F.Ca.US.014.04.1.1. The sequence continues at coordinate 5,654 of NZ_RZRW01000136.1, forward strand.
AGATGCCGAAGACTGACCAACAGGCAGCGAAATGTGCGGGATAACCGTGCAGGGCGTGCCGAGAGGCAGGTCAATAGCCCTGAAAAGCCGGTCGGCGATCGCCAAAAAGGGGCATACATCAAGGGGATGGAGCCAGATCCTGATTCAATTTCACCAGGGACAGGCTACGGGATCGACACCTCACGCGGTTCGACGAGGATGTCCGCCTCGATAGCGGCGTTGATGAACGCCGCTCTTGCCGCCGAGACTTCTTTCTTTCCCTCGAGCACGGCCAGACAGGCCTTGCGGGCAACCATATGCTTTTGCCCGGTCGCAACCGGCCAGCGGTTCAGCAGGATGTCGGCAGCCTGAGCGACCCGCTCCACGTTGAAGATCGAGTTTCGCGATCGGCCGAGCGCAATCCTGACCGGCTCATCGAAACGCTGATCTTGCACGATGCCACTCCCCAAAGTCGGCATTCATCGATTCGCGGCCTTCAACCCCGAGCAATGTGATAGGTTCTGCGCCAAAGGTGCAAGATGTCCGATTCCAGTGGCCAGAAAAATCCCAGGCTGATCGTCGTGGTCGCGTTCGATCGCGGTGAGGATGGCGAGTTGTTCCCAGCCTTTGGACCCGCCGACCAGCAGAGCGAGGATCGCGCCATACGCACCGCCAGGGCTCTGACGGCAAAGCATTCCGGCGTCATCGCCTGGAGCCGTGAGGCCGATCCGACGCTGGGCGAATATGGTCCGCCGAACACGCTCTTCGTCAGCGGTGACGTGCCTGACATGGAGTAGTCGACTGGCGCCAGCATCTGAACGCCTCGCCCATAGGGTTTGATGCGAGCCGGTTTTGCCTCGCCAGCAAGCAAAAGCCCGCTACGGTGAACCGGAGCGGGCCTTGGAGGAGGACAAGGGGTGGGACCCTCTCCTCTTGTTTCCACGGGGGGGTGTGGACCGCAATGACCATACGAAAGTTTTGCAGAGTGCAGGATCACAAGCCGGCTTGCCTGCATCACAATCCGGTGCACGCCGACATTGGGGCGCTCACGAGATTGCGATCAGTTGGCGATAACCCGGCTAGATGCACCCGAGTACGACAAGCACGATGACGATGAGCAGCACGAGCCCAAGGCCGCCGCCGCCATAGGAGCCGGCGCCGTAGGATTGAACCTCGCAGCTGCGATGTTCAAAAGACGAGCGCTCCAAAGGCCTACCGTTCCGCGATTGTGGCGGGCATCGCGCGGAAGAAGTCACGCCAGCAACAGAAACGGCCATCCTGGTGACGGCAACCAGAATTTAATTCCGGCACGCCTGTGGACCGCAGAAAGCCCACCAGCGTGGCGGGCTTTCCGATCGGCCGGAGATGGCGAGAAGCCGATTGCAGAAGCAATTACGCGAGGTAGTGAGTTTCAGCTTCACAGAGAGAGAATACTGAAATTGAAGTGTGGTATATATATCTCAAAATTTCTGAAATAAACGCCAGTAAAAGTCGCAATATTAGCTTGCACAAACAATGCGCAGGTCTATTGACGATCGAACGTTGCCAGTGTGGTTGCAGACCGAACGATTCTGCGCGCCGGGGCGCCTGTCAAACGACGCCGTAGAACAGCCTGTAGTGGACGCGCTTCATATAGTCCCGATACTCCGGCGTGACGGCCAGCAGCGCCTCTTCACGCAGGATGCGGTGCACCTGGAAGAAGGTGATCACCGCGTAGACGGCTAGATTGTAGAAGGAAAAGGCCGACAGCAGGAACAAGAGATGGCCGGCAAGATAGCCGGCATAGATCGGATGCCGCACCAGACGGTAGGCACCGCCTGTCATCACGCCGCGATTGCCCGGCAGAATGGCGAAAGAACGCCCCAGCGATATCTTTCCCCAGATTACGAACCCCAACGCCAGGGCCTGCAGCGGCGCCGCAACATGGACCGGGATGATGGCCACGCCCGGCTCCAGGTCGATGAAACCGACACCGAAGCTGGCGATCACGGAGACAACCACCGTGAGCGGGTTCCAGTCGCGAACCTTCGGCCGACGCGACAGAAGCAGCCAGGTAAAGGTCAGGATCTCGGAAATTGCCACCAGCGCCACATTGATGCGCGTCGGGTCGAGCATCAGGTGATACACGCCGCGGTAGACGAACATGCCCGAGAAGGCCAGCGCGCAGATCCGAAAGAAACCTTCCCGCAAATCCACCAGGATCTCACGCTTTCGGGCTGCGGACAGAATCCTGCCGTCACTGACGTGCGAAAGCGCCTCGCTTTTTGATATGAGCAATGCAGACACCCCAATGATCCCTCAGGGCGACCTTTGCACGCAACCATTGCCGGGCAGTTAATCAACAAGATCAGATCGGTATTAAACTGGCTGTCGGGGAGCCAGGGCGCCACTTCCAGACGACCTGCTCCACGCGGTCGCCAAGAAAGACTGGCGACCCATGTCATTTGGTTTTGCCAGACTAGCTCAGATAGTCGTTGCGGAAATAGCTCCCGAAATCCGGACGTCGAGCAACCAGCTTGCCGTCGGAATCGCGCAAAATGCCGGAGGCGAAGAGATAGTCGCCAATCGCTTCCATCTTGGCCGGATCCATCGTCCCGATGGCCCCGCTTTGGCTGCGTAGATAATGGCCGTCGATCAATGCCTTCAGCGAGGCGTGGATCAGCGCCGGATTGGTCAAGGCATCCTTGTTTGCAGCGATCAGCAGGGTTGCCGCATCGTCGGGGTGGTCGACAGCGAACTGGTAGCCGCGTCGCGTCGCCTGAACGAAGTCGGCCGCAGGCTTGGGATTGGCCTGGAGATAGGCTTCGCTCGAAGAGATCAGCGTCGTGTGCTCATCAGGCACGCCATAATCGGCATAGACGAAGCTGCGCTGCTTGACGCCCCTGAGTTCGGCTTCGACACCCTCCCAGGTCGAGACTTCGAGCGTGAAATCGACCGACCCATTGGCCAGCGCCTCATAGGCTGAGGTGCCGAGCGTCACCGTCTCGAAATTGCCCTTGCCGCCGTCGTGGCGAATGATGGTCGATATCAGCGCGTTTTCCCAGGCACTGCCGAAGCCGCCATAGATCAAGCCGTCGAGGCTTCTTGGGCTTTTGATCTCGTTGCGTGCCGCATTGAAGACCACGCGGCCTGTTTCGGATTGCACCACCGCATAGACGCCCTTCAGATCCGCCCCGGCGGTTCTCTGGGTGAACAGGCTGATGGTGCCGTTGATGCCGAAATCGGCGACGCGGTTTGCGACCAGCGTGCCCGCACCGGTATCGCTGTAGGGCAGGATGTCGACCTCGAGCCCGGCTTCGCGATAAAACCCTTTGTCGCGGGCGACGAACAGTCCGATGTGGTTGGTATTGACCGTCCAGTCGAGGGCGACGGTGACCTTTTGTGCCGCCGATTGTGCTCGAGCCCGACCCGTCCCGGCAATCAAGGGAAGGCCGGTGGCAAGGGTCAGCAACAAGGCCTGCCGGCGCGTCAAGTCAGTCATGATCGTGTCCTTTGGATGGATTGGGGTTGAGGATGATGTCGAGGATTTCGGCCTCGAGCGCGCTTGCCTGGCGCGCGGCATCGCCGCCAAGGCTGCGCGGGCGCGGCAACGGCACCCTGATTTCACGCACGATGCGGGCCGGGCGCGCCGACAGCACATAGATGCGGTCGGACAGGAACACGGCTTCGCGCACGTCATGGGTGATCAAGAGCGCCGTCCAGCGATGATGCCGCCACATCTGTTCGAGCCAGCGCTGCATGGCGGTGCGGGTCAGCGCATCGAGCGCGCCGAACGGCTCGTCGAGCAGGAGCATGTCGCGCTCCTGCACCACGGTGCGCAGCAAGGCCGCGCGCTGGCGCATGCCGCCGGACAGCTGCGCGGGAAAATGCCGCTCGAAGCCGGCAAGCCCGAATTCGGCAAACAACGGCGCAACGCGCGCCCGCGCCGCCTGTCTCCTCATACCTTGCACTTCGAGCCCGAGCGTCGTGTTGTCGAGGATGCGCCGCCATGGCATCAGCGCGTCGCGCTGCGGCATGAAGGCGAAGTGCCTGCCGTGGTCGTCGAGCCGCGCGCCGTCGAACAACATCTCGCCCTCGCCATGCTCGGCGCCGGTCAGAAGCTGGAACAGCGTCGACTTGCCGGCACCCGAGGGTCCAAGGATCGAGACGAACTCACCAGCGCCGACGCTGAGCGAAATATCGGCCAGCACGTCGAGCCCACCGAACGCCTTGTGCACATGCCGCAGTTCGAGCCGGCTCATCGCCAGGCCCCCTTCCCGGCAGTTTCCCTGTCGGCTCGCTCCCAGGGCATGGCAAGGCGCTGCAGCAACACGGTCAACCCGAACAGGACAAGGGTCAGCGCCGCGCTGACACCGACGGCGGCAAGAACCAGATCAGGACGGAAATTGTTTTTGGCGTTGAGCATGTAGATGCCCAGACCCTTCGCGGCACCGGCATATTCAGCGAAGATGGCGCCGACCACCGCATAGGTGATGGAGATCCTCAACCCGGCAAAGAAGTAAGGCAGCGCCGAAGGCAGCCGCGCCAGCAGGAAGATGCGCCAGCGCCCTGCCCCCATGGCGCGCAGCATTTGCCCGATCTCGGCCTCGGTCGCCTCATAGCCTTCGACCAATGCAACCAGCATCGGAAAAAAGGTGACCAGCGCCACCAGCATGATCTTGGGCGCCAGCCCGAAGCCGAACCACAGCACCACCAGCGGCGCGACCGCCACCAGCGGCAAGGTCTGGCTGACGATGAAGACGGGAAACAACGCACGCCGCAGCGGCTGGAAGAAGTCGACCAGCATCGACAGCACGAAGGCGGCGCTGAGCGAACAGGCAAAGCCAAGAAGCGTGGCACGGATGGTCGGAACGGCATTGTCGGCCAGCGCCTCGCGATTGAGCATCGCTTGCTCGAAGACGCGTGACGGCGCCGGCAGTATCGTGGCCCTGATGCCGGAATAGGTGGCATAAAGCTCCCACGCCAGCAGGAGCAAACCGGCCGAGATCATGGCCGGCATTGCCTTGACGAGAAAGCTCGCGATCGGGCGCGAAGCGACTGATGATGAGACCACGGGAGATAACCTTTGACGGCCGCGAGAGCGGCGCGGCTTCAGACGGCCGACGGGCTGTTGGCCGAGACCGTGACGTCGAGGGTTACGTGGCCAGCGCCTGGTCCGAAACGGCAGAAAGCCTCGTCCAGCGCCGAAAAGATCGCACCGGCATCACCGCGCAGTTTCGTGCAGAAATGTTTGGAGCGCTCATAGACGCCGGACTGCTTGAGAAAGTCTATGCAGCCGTAGATCTCGTCCATGTGGTCGTCTGTGCCCATCACATAGAGCGAGAACTGCGCCGCCGCCGGCTGGCCGGTGGCAGCAGCATTGCGCACCGCCGCGATGGCCGCGTCCTTGCGGGGGCCGAGTGGACCGACGGGCCCGCCAAACGCATCGGAGCGGCAGATCGGATCGTCCGGCTCGCCAGGGCAGCCGCGCGAGATGGTGGCCGACAACACGCAATGTTTGCCGCTGCGTGCCGCCGCCACGAAGAGGTCGCGCATGGCAGGAAACAGCACTTCGGGCGGCCCGATCAGCAAGGTCGAGATGTCGTCGGTCTCGATCCTGAGTTTGTCGCGCCAGGGATCGAGCGCACCGAGCGCGCCAAGGATGACACCGACGAAATCGTCGGTCATGGGATATAGGGAAATCTGTGCGCCTGAAAACATCGCCCGCCTCGCTCCGCTGGTATTACCCAGATCAGCTTCTAGGGTCTGTGGGCTTGCCGCCCCCGTCTCAGCCCCGACCGTACGGAGCACCCCTGTGGATGTGCGCCTTAAAGCATCATTCGAGTTGAAGGAAAAGCCGTTTTTTTTATCGCACTGCGCCAAAAGCATTGCGCCAGGGCGGGAGCGGTTGGCTCTGCCGGCGCGAGAATTTATCGGGAACCTTCACCAGGC
>NZ_RZRW01001359.1:0-590 GCF_003998745.1 Mesorhizobium sp. M7A.F.Ca.US.014.04.1.1
GTCATGAAGGCCACGGCATCGGACATCGTATATTGCTTGGGATCGATGACGCAGAGGCGACGGCCGAGCCGGTGGATGTGAATGCGGTCGGCCACTTCGAACACATGCGGCATGTTGTGCGAGATCAGCACGATCGGCAGGCCGCGCTTCTTGACGTCGAGGATCAACTCGAGCACGCGGCGGCTTTCCTTGACGCCAAGGGCGGCCGTCGGCTCGTCCATGATCACCACACGACTGCCGAAGGCGGCCGCGCGCGCCACCGCAACGCCCTGCCTCTGGCCCCCCGAGAGCGTTTCCACAGCCTGGCTGATGTTCTGGATGGTCATCAGGCCAAGCTCGGTAAGCTTGTCGCGGGCGCGCTTTTCCATCGCCGGACGGTCGAGCATACGCAGCCAATCGCCCAGAAAACCCGGTTTGCGGATCTCGCGGCCAAGGAACATGTTATCGGCGATCGAGAGCGCCGGCGACAGTGCCAGATTCTGGTAGACGGTCTCGATGCCGGCTTCGCGTGCCTCCATCGGCGCTTTTAAGGCGTCGGGTTTGCCTTCAAGCCGGATCTCTCCTTCGTAGGTCACGGCCGGGCCGGCAAT
>NZ_RZRW01001360.1:0-590 GCF_003998745.1 Mesorhizobium sp. M7A.F.Ca.US.014.04.1.1
CCGGTGCGCTTTATCTGCGCGCCTCCGGTATCAAGGCTTTTGCCTATACGCCGACCGATCTCTATGGCCGGACGGATGCAGCTGCCGATGCGTTCATCGCGCTGTCGGCCTCCGGGCAGAGCCGCGAAATCTACGACGTCATGCGCGAGGCGTCGGGCGCGCCGCGCCTGGCGGTCTGCCGTGGCAGCGGCAATCCGCTGGCTGATCTGACTGGTGCTGTGCTTGCCACGGATTCTGGCGCCGACAATGGCGCAAGCTCCACCGGCTATACCGGGACCTTGCTGGCGCTCGGCATGCTGATCGACAGGCTCGCCGGCAACAGATTCGACTGGACGACTTTGTCACCTGCAGCCGCCACCGTCCTTTCCGGTGCGCAAAGCGCTGCCGGGCAGGCGGCCCGGCTGCTGCAGGGCAGAACATCCATCGACATCGTCGCCGCCGGTGTCGGCTTCGCCAATGCCGGCGAGGCGGCGATGCTGATACGCGAGGCGGTGCGGGTGCCGGCATCGGGATGGGACACGCTGAACTATCTGCACGGGCCGATGGAATCGCAGGATGCGGCGACCGGACTGATCGCCATCGGCCCGTGC
>NZ_RZRW01001361.1:0-588 GCF_003998745.1 Mesorhizobium sp. M7A.F.Ca.US.014.04.1.1
GAGATAGCGGCGGTTGGGCAGGCCGGTCAGCGGGTCGTGCAGCGCAACATGCTCTACATGCGCCTTTGCGACCTTGAGTTCGGCATTTTTCGATTCCGACAGCTGGCGCTCTCGAATGAGCGTCTCATTGAGCAGCACGTCGCTGGTGACGTCCCACTCGGCGCCGATCATCTTCGGCGTGCCGCCGATGTCCTGGAAGAAGGCTGCGCGCGTGCGCACGTGGCGCGTGGTACCGTCCGCTAGCAGGACTCGATATTGCGAAGAATACGGTCCCTCCCTCTCGGCGGCCGCGTCGAACTCCTGGCGCGTCCTGTCAAAATCTTCGGGATGAATGGCCATCGCCCAGTCTTCATAACCGCGCGGTTTGCCATCGGCTGGCTTGCCGTAGATCTGGTTGACGCGGTCGTCCCATAGCAGTTCTTTTGTGGCCAGGTCGTGCTCCCACACGCCAATTCCAGAAGCTTCCAGGGCCAACTCAAGGCGGCCAGACAGACGTCTGAGCTCGGCATAGTTTTTCTGTCGTTCGCCGAACAGTCGCCCGGCCACCAGGATCGGCAGCACCACCAGCGCGCCGGCAAAGGCTATGAG
>NZ_RZRW01001362.1:0-528 GCF_003998745.1 Mesorhizobium sp. M7A.F.Ca.US.014.04.1.1
GAAGAAGGGCTCGAACGCCTTGTTCAGGAGTTCCGTGGGTATGCCCGGGCCGTGGTCAGATATGGTCAGAACGGCGCGATTGTCGGCTGCGGCCAGGTCGATGCGGCACGCCTTGCCATGGGTGGCGGCGTTGACGATCAGGTTGCGCAAGGCGCGGCGCAGGCCAAGCGCGCCGGCCCGCACGCAAACCTTGTCCAGGTGCCCGATCGACACGGCATGGCCGAGCGATGCCATCTCGGCTTCGATATCGCGCACCGTCTTTGCCAGGTCGACCGGTTCGACGGCGTCCTGGTTCACCTCTTCGCGCACCAGACGGATGGCGCTGTCGGCGATGCGGTCGAGTTCGTCGAGGTCGTGAAGCCATTTGTCGCGTTCGTCGTCGAGGAATTCGGCGCGCAGCCGCATGCGCGTCATCGGCGTTCGCAGATCATGGCCGGCGGCGGCGACCAGCCGCATGCGGCTTTCCATGGCGGTCCGCAGCCGCGACGAGAGTTGGTTCAGCGCATGCGCGGTGGCCTTGACCTCGGC
>NZ_RZRW01001363.1:0-583 GCF_003998745.1 Mesorhizobium sp. M7A.F.Ca.US.014.04.1.1
GCGGAAGATCTGGTTGAGCAAGCAATGCTCCCGCTGCGCTCGCTCCGTGAGCGACAGCCGCCTTCGGCAGTAGATGCCGGCCGCGTCCCGCTCGTAGCCAAAAGCAACCGCCTGCTGGGCGTTCGGCAACTTTCGTGCTCCGACTGTGCCTCCCAGATGGGCCATATAGAAACGACCGAGCTGATCTCGGGCGTTGCCGATACCAGCTGGCATCACATCATTCGAGGCAAGTAGCAATCGGGTGGTCTCAAAGCCGCCGGCGGCTACAATGTAATGGCAAGCCGTGACCTCACGCTTTGTGCCCTTCAAGTCAACACAGTCGATGTGGTGGACGCAACGCCCGTTCGGCGCCAGGCGAATTCCCGTCGCCGCAGCGTTTAACCAGATGTGGATATGACGCGAAGTCCGCAGCAACCCGGAAAGCCGTTTCCACACGTTGGTTGGTCGACTAAACCGCTCCAGGCGGGTCCTGAACAAATCGCCGTCGACGCCCTCGAATAGTTCAACGCGAGAACCAGGCAACGCGCTTGTTGGATCGTAGTCGTAAGACCCGACCTCGATCACCTCGTGCGCCCGACGGTAG
>NZ_RZRW01001364.1:0-582 GCF_003998745.1 Mesorhizobium sp. M7A.F.Ca.US.014.04.1.1
GTCCGGGATGGAAAAAGGCGTCCCATCCGGAAAGATGCCCCGCGCGGACAGAATCGAGATCTGGCCGGCTTCCAGCAACGCCTGGTCCAGCGTCAGCTGTTGGAAACCGAACGTATGCAATTGCCCGGCCTGCAACGCGCCGCGCACCGTCGCCTCGAAAAAGCGATCCTGCTGCTGGAAATGCTGGGTCCGCAGGAAAAGCCCTTCGGACCATAGCACCCTGTTTGCATTGCTCATGCCGCTACTCTCTGTATCGAGCTCCCCTTGCCCTTTGCCGCTAGGCGGAAATGCCGCCGCTGCCAAGCGTGACGTTGATCGTGAATTTCGATCCCGACGACACCGACTTGGTTGTCCGCCAGTTCCGGCCGCCGGGCTCGCGGATCAGAGCAACAAAGCCCAGCGCCGTCGCGTCCGGCTCGACCGTGATGGTTTTGGATGCGGATTTTCCCGGCCCGACGGAAATCTGGTCGGATCCGATGAGATCGCCCGCCAGCGCCGTGCCGGCATCCCCCTGCAGCGCGAAATAGTCGGCGGAATTGAATTTGCCGGTGCTTTTCAGCCGCATCACCAGGATCGTTACCG
>NZ_RZRW01001365.1:0-578 GCF_003998745.1 Mesorhizobium sp. M7A.F.Ca.US.014.04.1.1
CCGTCTGGGGGCAGGGCGGATCGCCGACGCTTTCGTCGAGACGCGATTGGCCGGCCAATGGCGCAACCCCTATGGCATGATCGATTCGCGCCACGATGCACGCATGATCATCGACACGCTCTATCCGCCAGTGAACTGAGCCGCGAGCATCGCAAAAACCGGCGCCATCCACAGTTTTGAGGCGTTGGTCCGTATCCTCTCGCATATGGCTAATTTCCGTTAACCTTAACAAATGGTTTCCGTTGCGATGGCGAGCGGCAAGGCCCACTGTCCCGGCGCAAGCAGGCAATGGTTCAGATTGGCCGTCTCCTGCTTTGCGAAGCAGGAACACCGATGCGACAGGTACTGACCCCTTTTCTGACCTTGCACTGGACGATTGTTTTCGCCCTGCTTGCGCTCATCTGCATCGACGGAAACCGTGGTGTGGCGGCGGCGCTCGGCGTGATCGGTGCCACAATCGAGGGTACCCGCTTCGTCAACCTCGACAATTTCGTTGTCGTGGCGCCGCTTGCCACCGCATTGCTGGTCGTCGCGGTTCTGTTTTTCTGGGCCTTTGTCGAAGCCCTGGTCAACGACGC
>NZ_RZRW01001366.1:0-575 GCF_003998745.1 Mesorhizobium sp. M7A.F.Ca.US.014.04.1.1
CCACAAGAAGATGGGCATCCCCGCCAAGGGCGCCTGGGAAGCGGTCAAGCGGCATTTCCGCGAGATCAACCGCGACATCCAGACCTCGTCCTTCACCGTCGTTGGGGTCGGCGACATGTCGGGCGACGTGTTCGGCAACGGCATGCTTTTGTCCCCGAAAACCCGGCTGATCGCGGCCTTCGACCATCGCGACATCTTCATCGATCCCGATCCCGACATGGCAGCCTCGATGGCCGAGCGCGAGCGCATGTTCGCGCTGCCGCGTTCGAGCTGGCAGGACTACGACAAGACGAAACTGTCGGAAGGCGGCATCATCGTCTCGCGCAACCAGAAATCGATCACCTTGCCGGCGGCGGCGGCGGCGGCGATCGGCCTGGCCAAGACCACCGCCACGCCGGTCGAGATCATGACCGCCATCCTCAAAGCGCCGGTCGATCTTCTGTGGTTCGGCGGCATCGGCACGTATCTCAGGGCATCGACCGAGACCAATGCCGAGGTCGGCGACCGCGCCAACGATGCCATTCGCATCACCGCGCTCGACGTCCGGGCGAAAGTGATCGGCGAGGGCGCCAATC
>NZ_RZRW01001367.1:0-574 GCF_003998745.1 Mesorhizobium sp. M7A.F.Ca.US.014.04.1.1
GAGGGCGGTATGAAGAGCCCCAGGCCAACCGCCGTTGATCTTCAGGCCGTAAGCCCGGCCCCACACCTCAAACGTTGAAGCCGTTCGCTCGGCACTCGACGCCGTGCCCGTCAGAGGCGTGAGCCTTGACCGTGGGTTCATCTGCAGTGACTGGCAAAGGTAAGATCATCCGAGCCGGCGCCGCATCCCTCCATACAGCTTGCGGCTTGCTCAACTGCGACTGATTTATGCCGATCGTCGGCGCGTTGCGATGGCACCTCGTAGGAAGGGTCTGCCCGGATAACCGGCTCCAGATCGTGGGGGAAGTTCGGCGCATGGACAGGCAGTGCTTCGGCCGAATTGTCGCCCTTTTGAGCCATCGCTGGAAGGATTTCAGCGATCTCGACCAGGATTTCCTTGAGCAGATGTCTCATCTGCGCGCCCGCCCTGCGGCCCCTTGCTATGGCGATCAAACTTGCTGACGTAGCCAATGTTCCCGCTTGAGCTGAATGGCGCGCGCTCTGCCGGCAAAGATCGAAGGAGCGGCTTGACGCGACGGGCCTCGTCCCTCTCGCCTGCATGATCGATATTGGAA
>NZ_RZRW01001368.1:0-573 GCF_003998745.1 Mesorhizobium sp. M7A.F.Ca.US.014.04.1.1
AATATGGGCAAGTTACGACCGCAAGGTTGCCCACGCGGGAAGCCTGACCGTTTCGGCAGCCTATTCTGACCTCTAGATGTTCGCGTCCTTGTACGGCGTTGTACTGCATGTGAGCGGTTCAATCTGAGTTCGATAGTGACCTTGTCGCCACACATGACCTTATAGTGGCCTGAGAGCGAACGCCTAACCATTGCCGACGAGCAGCGCGCTGCGTACACTGCCTGTCAATCAAGTCAACGAGCCCCATTGAAGGGCCGGTGATTTATTGTAATTGCCTTAACTGTGACGGTATCGATTCTCGTAAGGTGGGATCGAATGAGAGTGCCGCGCGAGGCCTATCAATTGGCGGGTGTTTCGTTGCTTGCGTTAGCGGCGGCATCCACGTTGCAGATATCTGGCGCGGAAGCGTGCTCGGCTATCGCAAGCGGTGCTGGTACAACAGTCGGCTCAGGCATCTCGGCCGAAACGACGTTCGAAACGACATCGGTCACGGTCGAGTGCAGCACAACTGGAAACGTCCAGGATGTCGGCGGCGTATTCACGACGGGGTTCGCGGGATACAAGGGGCAAGCC
>NZ_RZRW01000137.1:0-5147 GCF_003998745.1 Mesorhizobium sp. M7A.F.Ca.US.014.04.1.1
GCGCGGTTCTCCTGCTGGTCAGACGGCCGCGGGCCGAACCGGTGCGGCAAGATCAGCAAGCCAATGCCCAGGCGAGGTGAAACGCTGTAATGCCAATGCTGCCGCCAAACCTGCCGATGCTGTTCCGGGCGTTCGGAAAGCGGCAACTGCGCCTGCTTCCGGCGGTGGTGATTCTCGGCCTGGTCAGCGCCGTCCTCGAAGGGTTCGGCATCGGCCTGATCATCCCGTTGCTGGGCATCATCATGGGACACGGGGATGCCGCCGGAATGGCAGGCTTCTCCGCCGTCCTCCAGCACGTCGGATCGGGCTTGAGCGAGCGCGACCGGCTGATCGTCATTTCGGCCGCCATCCTCGGCTCGATCATCCTGAAGAACGTCTTCGCCTTCGCCAACACGCTGCTGACGACCTTCATCTCCGGCAAGGCAAGCCATTCCATCCGCAGCGCCCTGTCGGAGCAGCTGTTGCGGGTCGGCTACCCGTTCTTCCTGCGGCAGAGCCCCGGACGCCTGCTCAACATCATCTCCAACGAATCCTGGCGGGCTTCCGATGCGATCCAGATCATGCTGTCGGCCATCGTCAGCGCATCGGCCGCCATCATCCTCCTGGCTTTCCTGCTGCTGCTTTCGTGGCGCATGACGCTTTTGGTCACGCTCGGACTGGCGCTCGTCCAGATCGCGCACGCCATGCTCTCAGCCAATCTGAAGGAGCCAAGCCGCAGCGTCGCCTCGCGCAACGGCCACCTCGCCTCGCAGATGCTTCACCTTGTGCATGCCGGACGGCTGATCCGCATCTTCGGACAGGAGAACCGGGAAAAGGCGATGTTCGACACGGCGTCGGATGCGGTTCGCCGCGCCTCCTTCGCGCTGCTCGTGCGCCAGGGAGCGCTGCCGCCGCTGACGGAGGTTCTCCACGCCATGCTGTTCCTGGCGGTGGTGATCGGCGCCTGGCTGGCGCAGGTGAGTTTCCCGCTGATCATTGCCTTCGTCATCCTGCTCTACAGGCTGCAGCCGCATATGCGGGCCCTGCAGGGGTCGTGGAGCCAGCTGCAAGGCCTGAGCGGATCGCTTGAGGAGGTGACTTGGCTGCTGGATCCCACAGGCAAGCCGCAACCGCCGCAAGGGGACGGGCCATTCCACGGCCTGCGCCAGGGCATCAAGTTCGACGATGTGACATTCACCTACTCCGGCACGGACCGGCGCGAGGTGGTGCTGCACGCGGCGACATTCGAGATCCGCGGTGGCCGCTCGACGGCGCTGATCGGCCGCTCGGGCGCCGGCAAGACGACGATCGTCAATCTCCTGTGCCGCTTCGTCGAACCGGACACCGGCAACATCCTCGTCGATGGATCGCCGCTCGACCGGATCGATGCCAGCCAGTGGCGCCGGCACATCGCCCTGGCCAGCCAGGAACTGGAACTGGTCGACGGCAGCATTTTCGAAAACATAACCTACGGCCAGGATGCCGCGACTGCCGGCGATGCCGAGGCCGCCGCAAGACTGGCCGAAGCGCATGAATTCATCGAAAGGCTGCCTCAGGGCTACGAGACCCTGGTTGGCTACAGGGGCATCAATCTGTCGGCGGGACAGAGGCAGCGCATCGCCTTGGCGAGAGCCCTGGTGCGCGATCCCGATCTCCTCATCCTGGACGAGGCCACCAATGCCGTGGACGGGCTGTCGGAAGCGGCCATCGTCGAGACCCTGAAGTCGAGAGCCGGCCGCCGCACGACCATCGTCATCAGCCATCACCACAGCACCATCTCGTTCTGCGACGACGTGGTCATCCTGAGCGGCGGCCGCGTGAAAAAGCAGGCCCCTTTCGGCGCCCTGGCCTCGCTCAGCATGGACGAGCTTTACCAGCACGAACCGCTCGACTGAGAAGGCGCCGGGCCGGCCCGCGATCTTATCCTGGGCGTGTCTGCAGCCTCCGGCCGGCGGGTCGTCGCAAGGGTTCGAATCACAAGCCAGGGGAATTGCCGCTGGCACCTTCCGTGATCGCACCAATGCCGTGCGGGACCGCGGCGCGCTACCTTGTCTGTGCGGCGGACCTGTCGATCCGCCTGGCCGGTGCCCCATTGGACTTACTCTCCGGGTGAGGTGCCGGCCTCCCATGCACAAAAGAAGGATCTGAAGCGGGTCGCCTGAATCCTTCAGGCGCGACACGCTTCAGGTGGCGGCGCCGACATTCCTGCGCATGCGCCGCCTGCCCGTCGTCCGTGCTTTCTTCGCCATCGCCCCGGCCATCTCGACCACGCCGTCCTCGCGCGGCCTGCCATTGGTGGCCTTGTGGAGCCGCTCATAGGGCAGCAGTTCCTTGATCCGGGCATTGAGCGAGGCGATTTCGGCCTTGAGGTCCTCGCACTCCTGCCTCTGCACGTCGAACTGTATCTGTTCGGACGCCTGTTGCAGCGTCAGCTGAGAAAGGTTGGCGTTCACCTTGGAAAGACTCATCTTGTCGCTTTCGCTCTCCTGGCTCAGCGCGGACAATCTTTCATCGGCGATCTTCTTTTCGGCCAGAGCATCGTTCAGTTCGCTCTTGAGCCTGGCGATCTCGCCCGCGGCTTCGCCGTTTTCGCTCGACACCTGCTCAAGCCGCGATTGCAGGTTCTGGATCTCCGAGCTCAACCCGCGCATTTCCGCCTGGCTGCGAGCCAGCTCGGCTTCCTTGTCGCCTTCCATCATGTGGGCCGCTTCGGTCGTTTCCGACAGTTTCGCCTGTGCCGCCTCGAGCGACTTCTGCAGCCGCATCTCCTCTTTCTCGCTCTTGCCGAGCGCCGCCAGCAGCTCCGCCAGCCGCGCTGCTTCGGTGGCATGGACCGCCGACAGCTCGTCGAGCCTGTGGCGCGCTTGCGATTCCCGCTTCAGCGCCTTGTCGAGTTCGATCGACAGGTTGACGTGCTTTTCGCGCAGCATCTTGCTCTCGCGCAAGCGCCTGTTGGCCTCGACCGTCCTGGCGGTCAGCCGCTTGGCGATGTCGCCGAACTCCGCCTCGCGTTTGGCGCTCGCATTGGCTGTCTCGACGAGTTCCAGCCTGACCGCGGCAAGTGCCGCACGCAGCGTCTCCCGGTCCTGGACCAGACTTGTCTCGCGCTGCTGCAGCGCTTCGAAAGCGCCGTCACGCTCGCGCAGCTTTCGCGTCGCGTCGTGCAGCTTTTCCGACAGAGCCCTCTGTTCGGCGGCCAGGGCGGCATTGGCAACCTCCAGCTCGTTGGCGCGCAGGATGTCGCTGTGCAGGATGTTGAGGAATTCGCGCGTCAGATGGTGTGAGGTACCGATCTCCGACAGCTTGTCGTTGATCTCCTCCAGATAGTCCCTGGCGTCGTGGAAGAGTCCCTCGAAGGCGCTCAATGCAGCCAGCCGGGTCTGTGTATGGGCGGTCAGTCTTGGCGCGGTTTCGGAACTGTCCGCAGCGCCCGCATTCTCGGCATTCCCGGCATTGTCGTCATTTGCCGCATCGGCCTGGGGTGGCCCGTCATCGGGTGCCGCCTGGGCATCCGGCACATCGTCGCTCTCTGGCGGCGCCAGGTCGTCGGCGTCGAGACTTGCATCCAGCGCGTCCGCCAAATCGATCTGCAGGTCCTGGATCGCTTTATCCACGTCTTCAGCACGCTTGATCAGGCCTCTGAAGTTCATCGCCAAACTCCCCTTACGCATACCTCGCTTAGAACTTAACAAATTGCTAATATATCCTTACATCCGCTGCTTGCGCAGGGGAAGCCCCGTCGGCACAAAGGTAAATTTGGGACATTTTAGGGGTTTGGACGGCGCGAGCGATGCGGTGCGAGGGTGCGAAGCCGGTTCTGCCGGCAGGACAGAGGGGGGCGCGAAGGATCGCGGCTCCCTAAGTTGCCCTCACCCCGCCATGGCCAGCGGCACGGCGCTCTTGTTGGGGATCTGGATGTCGATTTCCAGCGTCGACATGGTCTCGCCGCGGTCCATCGAGACCTGCAGATAGTCCTGGTCGATCTGCACATGCTTGGCGATGACGGCCATGATCTCCTCGCGCAGGATGGAGACGAGGTCGGGCTGGCTGCGGTTGCGGCGCTCATAGGCGAGCAGCACTTGCAGCCGCTCGCGCGCCACCGGGGCGCTGGAGCGCCGCTTGAAGATGTCGAGCAGGTTCATGCCGCCCTCCTTCCCAAAAGACGATCGAGGAAGCCCTTGCGCTCGAAGGGCACGATGACGGGCAATTCCTCGCCCTCCAGCCGCCTGGCGGCGTCGATATAGGCCTTGGCAGCGGAATTGAGCGGCTCCGACAGCGTCACCGGCGAACCGAGGTTGGAGGCGCGCAGCACGTCCTGGCTTTCCGGAATGATGCCGAGCAGCGGCACCGACAGGATTTCCAGCACGTCGTCGATGGACAGCATCTCGCCGCGCGAGGCGCGCGCCGCATCGTAGCGCGTCACCAGCACATGCTTGGCGATCTGCTCGCCCTGCTCGGCCCGCAAGGTGCGGGCATCGAGCAGGCCGATGATGCGATCGGAATCGCGCACCGACGACACTTCCGGATTGGTGACGATGACCGCCTCGTCGGCAAAGCGCATGGCGAGCTGCGCGCCGCGCTCGATGCCGGCCGGGCTGTCGCAGAAGACGTAGTCGAACACCGAGCGCAGCTTGTCGATGACTTCGCCGACGCCTTCCTCGGTCAGCGCATCCTTGTCGCGCGTCTGCGAGGCCGGCAGCAGGAACAGCGTCTCGACCCGCTTGTCGCGGATCAGCGCCTGCGAGAGCTTCGCCTGGCCCTGGATGACGTTGACGAGGTCGAACACCACGCGCCGTTCGGCGCCCATGATCAGGTCGAGGTTGCGCAGGCCGACGTCGAAGTCGACGAGCGCCACCTTCTTGCCGGTCTTGGCCACGGCCGCCCCGAGGGCCGCCGTCGAGGTCGTCTTGCCGACGCCCCCCTTGCCCGAGGTGACCACCACTACCTTGCCCATTGAAAAGCCTCCGTTGTTGTTGTTCTTGGTCGGGCGGCCCTCGGCCGCCCCAATATCGAAACGAATGTCAGCTCAGCGTCGAAACCCGCAAGGCGTCGCCGTCGAGAAACGCCTGCACCGGCTTGCCGCGCGAAACGCCTTCCATCTCCTCGGCGGTGACGTACCAGCCGTCGACCGCCAGCAGCTCCGCCTCGTTCTTGCGGCAGAAGATGCG
>NZ_RZRW01000137.1:5157-11526 GCF_003998745.1 Mesorhizobium sp. M7A.F.Ca.US.014.04.1.1
CCCGCCGAAGCGCGCCCGCCCAGCGTGCCGTAGACATGGATCGAGCCCGCCGCGATGATCTCCGACCCGGAAGCGACAGAACCCAGCACGATGACATCGCCATGCGGATGCACGATCGCCTGGCCGGAGCGGATCGGCGCCTTGATCATCAGCGTGCCCGAAGCTTCAACCTGCGGCTCGCTATCGCCCGCCTTGCTTGCGCCAGCCTTGCCGTCGCCGGCCTTGGCCGCGCTGCCCGCATCCGCATGCTGTTCAGCCGCCCTGCCCTCGGCCTTGTCGAAACCCTCCGCCCGCGCCTCGCGGGGCAGCAACCCATCCGTCGTCGCCTCCTTGGCGCCGACCAGCACCGGCGGCAGGTTGGGCGCGAGTGCGGCGTGGCCGTCGAGCTCGATGGCGTAGACGCGGATGCCGCGATGGCCAAGCACGTCGACCAGCGATTCGATCGCGGCGACATCGGGCTTCAAGGTGTTGAGATCAAGCACCACCGGCCGCCCGGCAAAATAGCCAGGCGAATTGCCGATCCAGTGATCCAGCCCCTCCAGCCACACGTCCAAAGGCGCCTCCGGCGTCAGCGTGAAAGCGACGAAAGAGCGGGCACGAAAGCGAATGGATTTGGCCTCGAGGGGGGCGGCAAAGGTCACGGCTGGCGAATCCTTACTGAGAGGTAAACGCTAGCGAGGGAATGGTTAACGAATGGTTAATGCCAGGGGTGGGAAGGCGGTAGGACGACAATTCCTGTTCCCGGCGACCCTACCCGAAAGAGCACTCGGCTACGGTGATGTTTGCTTGCCCAGCACTAGGCCGCATCACGGTCCTGCGGTTTCATGCGTGCTGGCACGTTTGCTCTGCGAATAACGTCCGCGATATGGCTAGTTAGGCCAACTTCGCCCTGCAATTCCACACCATGGTGCGGCTCAAGGCTGTCAATGACGTCGCGTAACTTCTCAAGTCCTTGCGAGACGTCAAAGACTATCCAATGCTCTGCTTTTCCCGGGACAAGCACGCCAGCAGCACTCTTAGTTGCGCCATGATGCATCTGCACCACCCATGCCCGTTTGCCATCGTGAACCCACTCGAAACGCACCGGGCCCAATTCGGCCGCACCCGCATGCAGGCGTTCAACGTCCGCGATAATTGACGACGGAAGTATCTCTGCCTTGGCAGTGCCTAACATGAACCTGTCACCCACACCGCGTAGCCCCTCGGTGACGATCTCCCCGCTCTGGAGCACTATCGACGCACCGGAATAGAGCGGCTCAACACTTGCTTGTCCCAGAATCGAAGCGATTAACTTGTGGTCCGGATCTTCTTCCTGCATGATCCTAAAGGGGTCGCTCCAGCCGCGCGTTGTCGTGAATTTGCCCGGTGTCTGCTCGATTGGTGCAGTGCGACACCAGACCTCCGACGAACCCGTTGCTTGGCCGAACGTAAACGGTGCCACCCGCCGATTGACCACAGTAGTGCGCGGTACTGGCAGGCCAATGAGGTGTGCGACAAGAAGCCCGAAGACCTTATCGCCAAGCATATGACTAAATCTGTTGGGCCACTGCGCTACCGGAAACAAATCTAACCCTTTGTGTTCAGCAATCTCCCATCCCAACGTGTGCATGCGACGCCAGCCACGTGGCCGGGGATGCAGACTGAATTCCAGGCGCGTGTTTTCGGGAACTGCCAAATCCGGTTCGAAACCGTAAACCGTAGCGAGGAGTCGGAATCCCCAACCGAGAGGTAGAGAAGCTGTGCCTGCCTTCTCTACCGCGCGAGGCGTATCGTCGGGAGCAAACTCGATGATCTTCCCAAGCACCACCCCGGAAACGCCACCATCGTGGATATCGACCGTTTCATTTACGATGGTATGCAGACCTTCGCGCGTGAGGCGTGCGATCGCATCGACAATATCGTTAACTCGAGTCAGACCGTATATGAATTCGCGGCTAAGCGGGCTTTCAGGTGTAAAGCTTCTCACATTCACGGAGCCGTCAGCGCTTCGCGCAAGGAGTGTCTCGGCAACTTCGGTAACGTTGGAGAATATGCGGTTAGGGCTTTCCCCAAGGACGCGTGAATACGCCTGCTTTGGTTTCCCACGATGCGGTTCATAGCTGACGAATTGCGCTACGTTGATAAGTTCAGCGAGCCGATCGAGCGAAGCGTCTTTTCGCGGAATGCCACCACCCGGCACGTAGACTACAGTCGCCACTGTTGTTTCGAGTTGGCTATATGCAGCACGCAATGTGTTCTGGAGAGCGAGCGGCGGCACAGCCAGTGCATCAACGCGAGCGAGTGCGCGGCTGATTGCGGCGACACCATCTCGTGCGACGATGGGCGATCCGTCAACACGAGCGGTGGGGATGCCTTCGAGATGTGCACGGCAGAATTCAGAGGCACTACCCGCGCTGTATTCCCATCCGTCCATTAACAGGATGCGGCTCGCGTGAGCTGAGATGAACTGCTGCCACAACTCTAGATAATCTTCTTGGGTCCAACCGTTAATGAATAGGCTCGCTGGCTCAACCACCGGCTCCGAGCCCCTGGCGCGGAGCAGTTCGGCTGTCGCTTTGAGCTGGTTCTCGTTCGGAATAATCACCTGCTCGACAAGTTCGGCACGATAAGCGCTCGCATCGGCCTCAAGCTGATATCCGATCTTGCTCCACCAATCTATGAACCGCAGTCCCGACGTGATCGGGCCGCTGAGATAGACGACCTTTCGTGATCCGAAGGCAGAACGCCAAGCTTGACGGATGCCGCTTAGCGGCTGGGGGGATTGAGCTGTCATTTCCTAACGTATTCCGGACTGCGCCGCTTAACGAACCTTAAGGATTCTTCTCTGAGCTTAAGTTCACTAGCGAACGAAGCCAGCTTGCCATTCTTTTCATCAGCCTTAAATAAAGCCGCGCAATCGAGAGCCGGATTTTTCTTTTCCTTAAGGACTGCGCCCTCCCGCGCTGCCATCTCGATAAGGGGCAGGAACTCGCGTTCAATTGCCTCCCGATCGTCTATTTCGTCGAATGCGCCATTGTAGAGGCGAAGAGTCGTTGTGCGTCCCCATTCCAAGAACTCACTCTCAAGTTCCGTCACACTTTGACTGTTACCAACCTGGCGAACAACACGCGCCACTGCAGCCTCGATATCCTTATAGCCCAAGAAGAATGAAGCACTCCGCAGGATACTCCATTTACCGGATTTCTCGATATTGTCAGGATTCAGCGCATGGTCGGCCGGGAGATTTCCCTTTTCGATCGCATCTTTCAGAAAATTCTTTATCATCTTCTGCCTTGAAGTAGCATCCGGCGGAAGCAGTAGGTAATTCTCGTCGATACGCCCCGTTCTACGGATCGCCGGATCGATGCGATATGCGTAATTGGTAGCCATGATGAAGATACCGCGCTTCGCTCGGCGCAAGTTATTAAACTTGGTCAGCATGCCAGGCGTCATGAACTTGAATACGGTATCTTGCTGGCCATGCCGCTTCGAGCTTCGATCCAGCACGAGTTCGTCAATCTCGTCGAAGAGGACCACGACGTCCGCCTGCGCCTCAAGCACCTCAAAGATCATTTTAGCGCGCGCTTCCACCTCGCCCCCGCCACCTGCCAGAAAGTCGCTGACGGTAATCGTTACGAGCGGAAAGCCGAGCGCATCCGCTAAATTTTCAGCAACGCTGGTTTTGCCGGTGCCAGGCGGGCCATAAATTAACATAGAATAATTTCGGGGACTTCCGCCGAGCCAAGGCAAAAGGAACTCCTCTTCTACCTTACGATAGGTCTCGAAGTATGGCCCGAGTGAGGTTATCGGCTCAAAGCTCTCCCTCAGATCTGCTTTGTCATCCGGGGCCGCGGCCGTTGTCGTCTTTCGAGCTAGTTGCATCGCTTGGGTCGCAGGACTCCAAGACTGTTTGGCACGTTGAGGCTTTCGAACGTTGAAGCGAGACAGTCGCAGCGTGGTGCGAGCTATGTGGCCGTGGAGGCTACGCCGGTATCCCAGAAGAAAATCGACTACCTGCGCGGTATCCCAAAGTTGGATCGAGTCAGGATCCGCGACATGGTCCGAGTGCCAGCCTGAAACTCGGCGTGGCGTTCCTTCAACATCGATTGTGACGCGCCTCGCCGCAAGCCAACTCCAGAAGCGGCGAAACAGAGCTATGTATCGTTCCGAGCGCCCATGAAACCGCTCGTCCTTATCTAGTCTCTGGCAGCACCGCAGAAGTGAATTTGCGGCCTCCACACTTATTGGGAAAAGTACAAACCCCTTTACGGTGCGCAGGAAGGGCTTACTTGGGCGCCAGTGAGCACTAGTCTGCTGCGCTTGCTCGAGGACATCAAGAACACGGTCGAATAGACGCACATCTATTGTCTGCTCCGAGAGGAGCAGCACGCCCTCCAAAGAGAAGATCAACTCGGCAGGATCGAAGCGGCTGTCCGGGATATTTGAGTACGAAAGCTGATCGTGAAGTGTACTCTCAAAGTAGCGCAGATATGCAGCTCTGCCTTCTATCTCTTGCCCCAGCGTATGAGCTGCACGCACGACTAACAAAGGAACGAATGCGTTGGGTACGACTTTTGATTCCGTCAAGCCTCTGTTCTTAAAAATAAAAAAACTGACGAAGCTGTTCGTCGGATCAATCTTTACGAGTTTCTGAACGACGATCCTGGCATCGGCCATGAGATCATCGGTCCCACCAGGTGTCGCCGACAAAACCTCGGCAAGAAACGACATGGTTAGCGGGTCATTGGTCCCGTAGGTAGGAGAAATCGTTGTTATGGTTTGGGCTCTGGTCTCAGAACGGGCTTCTCTAAGCTCAGCGACCAACCTGTCAAATGCCTTCTTTCGCGCTTCATCCAGCTTTTTCGCGTATTGACCGCCAACCTCAAATGCATAGCCTGGACGAGATGTGCCAACTCGTTGCGACTCGCGAAGAAGATCGATTGCGCGGATCATCATTGTCATCGTGCTATGCGAAATCTTGTGCTTGTCATTTTCTTTTCGGCGATCGGGAATTTCATAGGGCCAGTTGGGTTTCTCCGAATTGAACGTTCCCGCAATCGTTTCTCCTGTTTCTAGAAGCACTCGATCGATGGCGGCAATGTCTTCCCGATCACGTTGGATTCCATCACTGAGATAGGATTCGAGAGTATGCAAATGACCTCTGGAGTTCACTGTTCCTGTGCCGCAAGCGACCGATTCGGTATAAGGGCACTGTAGTGTTTAGGAAAGGGTGACCGCATCACTCAACCTGAGCCTAACGCATCCATACTAAGCGATACGCGCCCAGGGAGCTGTGATCCACCGCAACCCGCCCCTCAACTGAAAGCTTCCCTACCACCCATTCGCCACCATCAGCACGTTGCCCGTCTCCTGCTCCGCTGCTGGTGCAGCTATATTGCGCCGATGGCGGCAATTGCCAGTAGGAACATGCCCGCCGTGATCGCTGTCTTCTCGGAATGTTCTGCCGGGCGAAGTTTGGTGTGAAAGAGGACTCCCGCCGGGCCATGCCCAGGTATCCAGCCTGCAAGGAACGTCCCACTATCCCCTCAATGCCGCTTAAAATACTACACCTCGCGCTCATGCTTCTCCATCGCCTCACGCGTCTCGAACGTTCCCAGATTCCGCCTTTTCCCGGTCTTCTCATCCTCCTAGCGCGAATAAAGCCGGTATTTTCCGCATTTCATTTTCCGGATCATTTCGCTCTCCCTGGCTGATAGTTTCCCCTTGCCCTTGAGGTCCGCGCGGCTGCCCAGATTCCTCCTCGACCTCTCAAAACGGATGCACGACCCAACGACACAGGCTATATTGCCCCGTCTGGCCGAGGTCATCGAAGGGGAGGCATGACATGCAGGCAATGCCGATAGCGCATCAAGCCGCGCAACCCGTGCGCCCCATATCCTCCCTGGCCGGCTATCCGGCCGCCGTCCTGTGCTGGCTGCTTTCGGCCGGTGTCTACATCGCGGCCAAATGGGTGGCGCCTGAAATGCCGCCCTGGGGTCTCTGTTTCTGGCGGCTGACGCTTGCCTGCGCCATCCTGCTGCCGATCGTGCACCGTCATCACGAGGCGATGATCGGGCTTTTGCGAACGCGCGCCGTGGAGGTCGTCGCCGTGGGGGCGATCGGCCTGACGCTCTGCCAGGGTATGATCTACCATGGCCTCAACCACACCGACGCCACCACGGCCGGCATCATCATGGCGCTGTCGCCGGTCATGACGATGGTGCTTGCCCGTTTCGTGCTTGGCGAGCCGCTCGGCCTGTGGAAGTCGCTTGGCGCGCTGGTTGCGCTTGCCGGGATGATTTTCATCGTTGCCCACGGCAACCTGACGGCGCTGCTGCAGCTCAAGCTCAACGCCGGCGAGCTGTGGATCGTCGGCAGCGCGTTCTGCTG
>NZ_RZRW01001369.1:0-571 GCF_003998745.1 Mesorhizobium sp. M7A.F.Ca.US.014.04.1.1
CACAATGGCGAAGCGATCGATCCCTTGCGCTTCCGCACGGTCGGCAAGAAGGTCGCCCAGTATCTGTAAGCGATCCCAGGCTCCTGCCCCATGCGCCGATGACCATCATGATGGCTGACTAAGGCGCTCCCGTAGACAGAAACGCCGTCGCTGCCGCAACCAGGGTGGTCGCGCCGACCTTCAACGCGGCCTCGTCGACACGAAACCGGGCGTGATGGAGCGGAAAGACCGATCCGATCTCCTCGTTCCGGATTCCCAGCCGAAAATAGACCGAAGGACGTTTCTCGCTGTAGTAGCCAAAGTCGTCCGCGATCGTCCATCCGGGCGTGTTGAGGACGTTGTCGGCACCGATGCAGGCCTTGGCGCTGGCGGCAATCAGCTCTGTCATCTCGACATCGTTGACGACGCCGGGTTCGCCCTTGTGGATGTCGACCTCGACACGCGCGCCGTGGCTCGTCGCCATACCCTCGGCTATCGTACGAACGCGGTGCCAGGCCCGCTCGCGGGTTGCATCGCTGCCGCTGCGGATGGTGCCTTTCAACGTGACCCTGCCGGCTGTGACATTGTAGGC
>NZ_RZRW01001370.1:0-570 GCF_003998745.1 Mesorhizobium sp. M7A.F.Ca.US.014.04.1.1
GGGCCCAAGATTTTGCAGTTGATTTCGCCACGCCTGATCATGCCCAGGATCAGCTGGCGACGACCTCTTCAGCGAATCTCCTCGTTGGGACGCCACCGCAAACCCACGGCAGCATTGGCTCTGATAGAATGGTTCGGGTGACGGCAGACAGCCTGAACCGATTGCTCGGGTTGGCTGGCGAGTCGCTGATGGAAGCTCGGCGGCTCAGGCCATTCGCTGACGGGCTACTGCGACTGAAGCGACTTCAATCGGACCTCGCAAGTGCGTTCGACAACCTTCACGCAGTGCTGCCGCCGGGTTCAAATGATGCGGCCGCAGTGGAGGCGCTGGCTGAAGCCCAGCGAAAGCTTCGGTTGAGCCAAGCGTTCCTGGCGGAGCGTCTCGATGAATTGGATTCAGTGGATCGCAAAGCGACCGATCTTGCCAACAGATTGTACGACGAAACGTTGGCGAGCCGGATGCGGCCTTTCGAGGACGGCGTGAGACACTACGCAAGAACGGTCCGCGACCTCGGTCGTACCCTTGGCAAGCGGGCGCGACTGGAGATCGTAGGCGGCTCGCCCGGCATCG
>NZ_RZRW01001371.1:0-569 GCF_003998745.1 Mesorhizobium sp. M7A.F.Ca.US.014.04.1.1
GTGTAACCAGCATCCTTGCGGTAAGGCGCCAAAATGAGCACCCAATCCAGTGTTCCCAGCCCGTTTCGCTCGACGTCGCTCACGTCTCGGGCAGAGGATTGTAAGCAACCACGGAAACGCCGGAACTCGCGATGAAAAGTTCCCGGACATCGAGATCGTGGGGACCGTGGCGTTTCTTGACGACCGTGATATTGCGCCTAAGGCGGCCTTCATGCTCGGACATGCGCAGCAGAAGCACGGTGTCGCCGAGAAAACTGACGTCCACGTCGATCCCAACATTCTGCCCGAGCAAACCATGCTGGGCGACAATGAGCATGGTTAGCACGTCAGCGCGAGCGAGATGTTTCAGGAGAGACTGGATGTCCAGCACCGCCTTTTCCCGGTGGGGAAGAGAATTCAGATAGCCGGTGAAGCTGTCAATCACGACTACCCGGGTATTGTTGCGACTGACGACTTGCTGCACAATCTGGCCGAACTCTCCGGGCGAGATTTCGTTCGGACTAAAATCGTAGATGACGAGTTGGCCGTCCTTGTAGAACTGCCGAAGATCCATCCCAAGGCCTTCGGAC
>NZ_RZRW01001372.1:0-569 GCF_003998745.1 Mesorhizobium sp. M7A.F.Ca.US.014.04.1.1
CATCGGATCATCACCGGCGGAATTGGCCACAACTTGCCGCAGGAAGCCCCACGGGCTGTCGCCCAGGCAGTCATCGACGTCGGCGAATACTGATCGGGCAAAATCCTGACCAACTGAGGCGGAGATGATGCTGGGGTCATCTCGCGTCGGTGCTTGCAACTCCGCCCTTCCGCCGCCTGTGCCGGTCGACCAGTGGCGTTACGAACAAGATAAAGGGACCTATTGTGGATTCGACCTTGCCATCCGCTGTTTCGCAACCAGTCGTCGCGCAGCTGACGCGGGCCGCGATATTTCTCGTGGTGACGATAAATTCTGGACCAAAACACGAGGCGACGGTGCGGGCCTTATGTGCCGATCTTTCCACCCTCGTGCGCGCAGTCGGGTCCCGCGACCTGGACGGCCGGCTGTCGTGTGTCATGGCGTTTGGTTCAAATGCCTGGGACCGTTTGTTTGGAGCCTCCAGACCGAAGGACCTGCATCCATTTCGCGAGATACAAGGCCTGCATCACGCCGTCTCGACGCCAGGCGACATCCTCTTTCACATTCGTGCGCCACGCATGGATCTTTGT
>NZ_RZRW01001373.1:0-566 GCF_003998745.1 Mesorhizobium sp. M7A.F.Ca.US.014.04.1.1
CCCCGGGGTCCGGGGCCGGCCGAAAGTGCCGCCGGCGGCGAGCCACAGGTGAGCCCAAAGGCATTGCCCGCGGCGGCGCCGCCGACGGGGCATCATCCACAGGCAGAAGGGGCGGAATGACGATGCTGGGCAAGCTCGACTCGTCGGCCATTCCCTTCGATCAACCCATCCCGCTCGTCGCGGCTCTCGGCGTCTTTCTGGCAGCGGTCGCCGTGCTTGGATGGATAACGGTGAAGGGCTACTGGCCCTATCTGTGGAACGAGTGGATAAGCTCGGTCGACCACAAGCGCATCGGCGTGATGTACATTGTGCTGGCGATGCTCATGCTTCTGCGTGGCTTCATCGATGCCATCATGATGCGCACGCAACAGGTGCTGGCGATCCACGGGCCGGGCTACCTGCCGCCGGAGCATTACGACCAGATCTTCTCCGCGCACGGCACGATTATGATCTTCTTCGCGGCGATGCCTTTCATGATCGGCCTGATGAATTTCGCCGTACCGCTGCAGCTTGGCATACGCGATGTAGCCTTTCCGACACTCAATTCCGTCAGCTTCTGGCTGACG
>NZ_RZRW01001374.1:0-565 GCF_003998745.1 Mesorhizobium sp. M7A.F.Ca.US.014.04.1.1
CTCTTAGCGAGCCTGCCGCACCCCCCATGCTGACCGATTTTCAGAAGTTCCGTCGGAGCATGTTGGTTTTCCGCAACGGCCTCGACGTCCGCCGAGTCGGCGTTTCCTACGCGATTGACATATCCTTCACCTCTCCTGATCCCGAGGGCGCAGCCAGGATTGCGAACGCCACGGCCGATGCCTTCGTACGTGAGCAGATCGAAACCAAGACTGACGCAGCCAAGGAAGGAGGCGCGTGGCTGGAAATGCGGCTTCAGCAGCTGCGAACTCAAATGAATGAGGCCATGGCAAAAGCGCAGCAGTTCCGGTCACGGCACGACTACAGCGTCGGCATTGAAGCCAAAGCAGACGGGACGAGTGCTGAGCCGACGCTCGAAGAACTTGAGGTGACGGCTGAAACCTACCAGAAGATGTACGAGAGCTTCTTGCAGGCCTACACCAACTCGGTAAGCCAACAGTCGTATCCGGTTGCCGATGCAAGGGTCATCACAGCTGCGACGGCGCCGCTCAATCCGAGCGCTCCAAGGCCGACGTTGATGCTGGCCTTCGCGGCGGTTGCCGTCCT
>NZ_RZRW01001375.1:0-561 GCF_003998745.1 Mesorhizobium sp. M7A.F.Ca.US.014.04.1.1
GCCATAGATGTGGTAGTTCGCAGGAACCTTAAGGTCGCCCACGACCAGCGTGTTGTTGTCGTCGATTTGCTCCCAGTCGATAGCGAAACGCTGGGCAAGGTAGAACTTGCCGTCGAGCGACAGCAGGGCGCGGACATGGCGGATGGAATCGCAGCAGCCGTCAGCCGCGACATAACCCTTGCCGCGCAAAGGCGGCCCAAGAGCCACCGGTGCCTTCGCAACGACGGCACCCTCGCCAATCGTCACCGTCATGTCGGCGCCGATGACCGCGAAAAACGCCGTGATCTCGTGGGTAATGCGAGCCGGAACCGCCGCGCCGTCCGCAAGCACGACATGCAGAAAGATGACGGCGAACTGATAGGCGGCCAACTCGCGGTTTTCGTTGCCGCGGCTTGCGCCCGGCGTGACGTGCGTGGCCAATTCATCCGGGCCGAGTTCTGCAAGCGGTGCTCCGCTGTCGGCCTCTACGACCTCGAGCTTCTCGAATCGGACATTGCCGCCGGTGACGTTCGTCACTGCAAGTTCGTAGACGATGTGAAGCCTGCCGTCGGAGCCTGGAAC
>NZ_RZRW01001376.1:0-560 GCF_003998745.1 Mesorhizobium sp. M7A.F.Ca.US.014.04.1.1
CTGCTGGACGCCTCGCCGAGCCGATAGAGCCGGTGCGGTCAGCGGATGTGGTCGAAGTCAAACGTGCCTTTGGCGAGCCGATTGGTGCGGCCGAGACAATCGCGCGCTATGTCGGCAAGCTTGTTCAAGCGCTATGTGCCGAACTGGAGGGCAAAGGCCTCGGCGCACGGCGGCTCGACCTGCTGCTCTACCGCGTCGATAACCGCATCGAAGCCGTTCGCGTCGGCATGGCCTTGCCTGTCCGCGATGTGAAGCGGCTGACGCGGTTGCTCTGCGACAAGATCGAGACGGTCGATCCGGGCTTCGGGATCGAGTTGATGCGCTTGTCCGCACCTGTGGCCGAACCGCTGACACCCAGGCAGACCATTTCGTCACTCATCGAGCAACAGGACGCGGACATCTCAGACCTGATCGACATCCTCGGCAATCGAGTCGGCGAGGAGAGGCTCTATCGGTTTGCCCCGGTGGCCAGCGACGTGCCCGAGCGATCATTCCGGCGGGCGGCCCCCGCCTCAGCCGAAACTGGCCAGGCATGGCCAGACCATTGGCCGCGTCCGGCC
>NZ_RZRW01001377.1:0-559 GCF_003998745.1 Mesorhizobium sp. M7A.F.Ca.US.014.04.1.1
GCTATCATGATTCCGATCGCCTTCCAGTTCGCGCGCCGGTCTAACATTTCACCCTCGATATTCCTGATGCCCATGGCATTCGGGTCACTGCTCGGCGGACTAATGACGCAGGTGGGAACATCACCCAACATCGTAGTGTCCCGAGTGCGAGAGGAGCTGATCGGAACCGCCTTCACAATGTTCGACTTCACACCTGTTGGAGCTGCCATAGCCGCTGCCGGAACGATCTTCCTGCTGTTTTTCTATTGGTTGTTGCCGGTGCGCGAAAAGCATGGCGGGTCACTGAATGAAGCCCTCGACATCAAGAATTACCTTACAGAGGCTCGAATTGTCGCCGACTCCACGGTGCTCGGGAAAACCGTCGCAGACCTCATGAAGCTCGCCGGGGGCGATGCAATCGTGACGTCGATCCTGCGCAATCGCACGATGCGGATGACGCCACTGCCCGACGTGGTCCTCAAGGTGGATGACATCCTGTTGCTCGAGGGCGACCCAGAAGCGCTGGATCGCCTTGTCTCCCAGGGCAGGCTCAGCGTGACCGGGGATAGGGGCGGTGGTG
>NZ_RZRW01001378.1:0-558 GCF_003998745.1 Mesorhizobium sp. M7A.F.Ca.US.014.04.1.1
CCCCTCCCCTTCCCGAGATCAGCTGTTCAACGGTGTCCGCGGCAGCCTACGGCGACAGCGACCTCAAGGGCCAAGAGTGACACCATAGAGCCGGGAATGATGGTCTTGGCATCGTTGTTCCCGAGCCGACAAATTCGGTTTCTACCTCAGGCCGGATTTCATCACCAAGCGTCTGCTATCAACGCTCGGGTGGCACCCTCGTCGGTTGCGAACGCTCCCTTGGCGAGCAGATAAAGGAAGTTTCGGGCGCTCGCCCGCACCGCTCAAAACGATGGTGCGCGAACTGCGGTCTCCAGCGATCGGCTTTCAGTCGGGTAACGGTTGACCTCCGCATGCAAACGCACCTGCAGGAGGCACGCTGACCTACCCTATGTCAGCGAATATCGTTTGAGGCCGCTAGAGACGAATTGGGGTCGGTCCGAGCTTTGGACGTTTGCGTCTCGTCATGATGGAGGAGGTCGGCCATTGCTTTTGATGCCTTCGACCAAGCCTCAGCCGGCAAAGCGAGCCCGCCTACCGCCTTGAGCCGGTGGAAGCGCCCTCCCCTCCCCTTAGCCG
>NZ_RZRW01000138.1:0-11468 GCF_003998745.1 Mesorhizobium sp. M7A.F.Ca.US.014.04.1.1
CCCGGAACGGCGCGACCAGCTTGCCTTGCTGCAGAAAATCTTGCGCCATCATCGTGTCCGCAAGCGCTATTCCGGCGCCATTGATCGCTTCGCGCATGATCAAGGTGCAATCATCCAGTGTTGTGCTGGATTTTGGCGTCGTTTCCAGAACGCCTTCCTGCTCTAGCCAACGCTTCCATCTCATGGTTTCGCATTCATGGATCAGATGATGATTGACCAGATCGGCCGGCGATCGCAGCGGCACAGGCCCCTCCAGAAGCGAAGGCGCACAGACCGGCGTCAAAAGCAGCGGGATCAGCAGCGTCAGAGCCGGGCCGGCCTTGTAGACGAACTCGTCGACAATGGCCAAATCGAAGTTGGCGCGCTTGCCTGAAGTGGAGATCTCCAGATCCACCGACGGATGCAACCGGCGAAAGTTCGGCAACCGGTCCGCCAGCCAAAGGTTCAGAACGGTGGGCACGCACAAGACCCGAACACGTTGGATCTTGCCGTGGCGCGACCCCTCGGAGAGGCTGACGTCATCGGTGGCGCGCCAGATCGCTTCGAACGCCTCCGAGAGGCTGCGCGCATAGTAGGAGCCCCTTATGGTTGGCGTTATCTGGCGAAAACCGCGTTCGAACAGGTCCTGGCCAAGATTTCGTTCAAGCGCGCGGATGTGCCGGCTGACAGCCGAGGGTGTCAGATGCAGTTCTTCCGCCGCGTCCTTGACGCTGCCAAGGCGAGCGGCGGCCTCGAAAGCGCGCATGCCATTGAGTGAGGGAAGGGCCATTGGCCGATCATGAATTGTGAGTTGAGTTTTTGTCAATCGACATGGGCAGAATTCGCGTTTGATCGCCTGCCCTGTTAGGGGATACCCAGATGACAAGAGCAATTAAGTCGTCTCAAGAAAGCGACTATTTGGGGACCGGCATTATACCACGAACGGCGGAGACCGGCTTGACCAGTCTCCACCGGGGTGAGCGAAGCGTTGCTCGCTACCCGGCTGGTATTGCCGCAATCGGAGAGAGCGCCAGCCTATGCCTCAATCGCCAGCGCCGGTTTTCGAGACCGCGGACGAGATTTCCTCGGAAGCCTCCGTCGTCGTGATCTTGCAAACTGCCCAAACAGGCTTCGGCCCGCGGGCAGCCGCCTTGGATGCCGAGATGGGCGGGATTCTCTCGCGCGCCTGCTCCGACCCGGCCGCCTTGATCGAATCCGGCACCTGCATCGATCTTATTGCCCCGCAGTCCGTATCGACCAAGCGCGTGGTCGTCCTGGCCCTGGGCAAAGCTGAAGCCGTAACCACCCTATCACTGGCGCGCGCCGGCGGTCTGCTTGCCGCGCATCTCGAGGGCAAGGGGGAATGCGCGCCCACCCTGGTCCTGGACCCGATCGCCGGCGTTGACCTGCCCGGCGCCGAAATCCTGGCGCGTGTCGCGCTTGGCATGCGGCTACGCCGCTATCGTTTCGATATGCGCAACCGGCGGCAAGGGGCGGGAGCGGATAGAACCTTGCGGGTGAAACTGGTAGGGGCTCGCGGCCCGGATCTGACAGCGGCGCTGGCGCGGATCAATGCCATCGCCGACGGCGTCGAATATGCACGCACCTTGGTCAACCTGCCGCCGAACCATCTCCATCCAGACAATTTCCACGATCATCTTGAGCCCCTGCGTGAAGCCGGCATCGACATCGAAATGCTTGATGCCGCGCAACTGAAGGAGCTCGGCATGAACGCGCTTCTTGCTGTCGGATCGGGCTCGGCGCGCCCGCCGCGGGTCGCTGTCCTGCGCTACCGGGGCAAGGGTGCTCCCGCCCAACCACTCGCTTTCGTCGGCAAGGGCGTCTGCTTCGATTCGGGCGGCCTCTGCATCAAGGGCGGAGCGCAGATGTTCGACATGAAAGCCGACATGGGCGGAGCGGCCGCTGTGGTCGGCCTGCTGATCGCACTCGCCCGGCAAGGCAGCCCGGTACACGTTGTCGGTGTTCTCGGCATTGCGGAGAACATGCCATCCGGCACGGCGCTCAAACCGCGCGACATCATCACGACGGCGTCCGGACAGACAGTGGAAGTGTTCGACACGGATGCGGAGGGACGCCTGCTTCTGGCCGACTGCCTCCACTATGCAGCCACGCGCTTCAACCCTTTAGTGATCGTCGATCTGGCAACGCTGACCTATTCGGTGACGCGTGGGTTGGGGTCGATATTCGCCGGCCTGTTCAGCACCGACGATGCCATCGCGTCACAGATGATCGCGGCCGGAGAAACGGTCGGCGAGCGGTTCTGGCGGCTGCCGCTCGATCGGGCCTACGACGAGGGCCTGCAATCGCCGTTCGCGGACCTGCGGCATCATGCCAAGGATATGGAAGATGGCGATGCTCCCTATGCCGCAGCCTTCCTGCGCCATTTCACGGAAGATCGCCCCTGGGTGCATCTCGACATCGCCAGCAAGGAACTGACCGACACCGATCGGCCGCTCGGCAGGCAAGGTGCCACGGCATTTGGCGTGCAGATGCTGGAAGAGTGGGTGCAGGTCACCCGTAACATGAGTTAGGCGCCTGCCGCCGCGGACGATAAAAGTACCTTCAATCGCACTGGGAATTGGGATGTCATCTGAGATCATCGGCATGGAAGGACGGGCCGCTTTTGGCGCCTACGAGACCTGGTATCGGGTCAGTGGCGAACTCGGCGGCGAAAAGGCGCCTGTGGTGATCCTGCATGGCGGCCCGGGCGTCGCTCACAACTATGTCGATGCCTACAAGCTTCTTGCGCGAAGGGATCGCGCCGTCATCCACTACGACCAGTTGGGCTGCGGCAATTCCACCTTGCTGCCTGAGAAAGGCGCCGATTTCTGGACACCTGGGCTGTTCATCGACGAGCTTGAAAACCTCGTCGACCACCTCGGCATTCGGACAGGCTTCCACGTGCTCGGCCAGAGCTGGGGCGGTATGCTGGGCGCCGAATATGCCGTGACGCGGCCGCAAGGCCTGAAATCGCTGACCATAGCCAACTCACCGGCGTCCATGAAACTGTGGGTCGAAGAGGCCAACCGGTTGCGTGCGGATCTGCCCGCGGATGTGCAGGAGACCCTGACCCGACACGAACAGGCCGGCACGACGGACGATGCGGCTTACCAGGCTGCGACGATGGTGTTCTACGAGCGGCATGTCTGCCGGGTCGTGCCTTTCCCGCCCGAAGTCACGGAAAGTTTCGCCCAGGTCGTGCGCAATCCGACCGTCTATAATCTGATGAATGGGCCAAACGAGTTCCATGTCATCGGAACGCTGAGGAACTGGAGCATCGTCGAGCGCCTGCCGGCCATCGATGTTCCCACACTGATCATCTCCGGACGTCACGACGAGGCCACGCCCGCGACCGTGCAGCCCTACAAGGACGGCATCAAGGGGTCTCGCTGGGAGATATTCGAGCATTCCAGCCACATGCCGCATGTCGAAGAGCAAGATGCGTGCATGCGGGTGGTGGGAGACTTCCTGGACCACAACGATAACTGAAAAAAGGGGAATCAAGACATGAAGAAACTGCTTCTGGCGGCAACAGCCGCGGCATTGCTGGCCGGTACATGGCTGGCCCCGGCACAGGCCGAATATCTCAAGGAGCACCGAGGCGGCACCATCCGCCTGCTGGCCCGCTCCGCGGCCGGAACGCTCGATCCGCACATCAATTACACGGACCAGGGCTGGCAGATGTACCAGCCGATCTATGACGGCCTGGTGGCCTTCCGCAAGGCCGAGGGCATGGACGGTTTCACCATCGTCCCCGATCTGGCCGAGGCCCTGCCGCAGGTCAGCAATGACGGCAAGACCTTCACCTTCAAGCTGCGCAAGGGCATCAAGTTCTCCAGCGGCCAGGATCTTGGCGTGAAGGACGTCGTCGCTTCTTTCCAGCGCATCTTCAAGGTTTCCGGACCCACCTCCGGCACGTTCTATGCCGGCATCGTCGGGGCGGACAAATGCCTGGCCGACACCAAGAGCTGCACGCTGGAAGGCGGCGTTGTCGGCGACGAAGCGGCCGGCACCATCACCATCAACATCACCAAGCCGGATGCCGAGCTGCTCTACAAGCTTGCCTTGCCGCATGCCGTGGTCCTGCCGGCGGACACGCCCGCTGAAGACATGGGTTCCAAGCCCATTCCCAGCACCGGCGCGTACATGATCTCCGCCTTCGACCCGAACAAGGGCATGACGGTTTCCCGCAACCCCAATTTCAAGCAGTGGAGCGAAGAAGCCCAGCCGGACGGCTATCCGGATGTCGTCCAATATGATTTCGGCCTGTCCGAAGAGGCAGCCGTCACCGCGATCCAGAACGGCGAAGCGGACTGGATGTTCGACGCTCTGCCGAGCGACCGCCTGGGCGAACTGGGCAGCAAGTCCATGGACCAGCTGCACATCTCGCCGCTTTCGGCTTGGTGGTACGCGCCGCTGAACAACCGTCTCGCACCCTTCGACAACGAAAAAGCCCGCCAGGCCGTTGCCTATGCGATCGATCGCAACACGCTGGTCAAGCTGTTCGGCGGCAAGGTGCTGGCCTCGCCGGTCTGCCAGGTCCTGCCTCCGGACTTCCCCGGGCATGAAGACTATTGTCCCTTCACCAAGAACCCGGGCGCCAAATGGTCGGCTCCTGATCTCGACAAGGCAAAGCAGCTCGTTGAGGACTCCGGCACCAAGGGCCAGAAGGTGACGATCATCGTCGAGGACACCGCCATTTCGCGCTCCATCGGCGTCTATCTGCAGAGCGTGCTGACCAGCATCGGCTATGTCGCCGACGTCAAGCCGATCTCGTCGAACATCCAGTTCACCTACATCCAGAACACCAACAACAAGGTGCAGATGTCCGTCACCCAGTGGTACAAGGACTATCCGGCGGCTTCGGACTTCCTGAACATCCTGTTCAGCTGCGCCTCCTTCCGCGAAGGTTCGGACGCCTCGATCAACATCGCCGGCTTCTGCGACAAGGAAATCGACGCCAAGATGCAAAAGGCATTGGACCTCGGCGTCACCGATCAGAAAGCCGCCGATAAAATGTGGGCTGAAATCGACAGGCAAGTCACCGACAAGGCACCTGCGGTCGGCCTCTTTACGCCGAAGCGGCTAGACTTCGTCAGCAAACGTCTTGGCAATTTCAAGTTCAACAGGCAGTTCAACTGGATGATCACCCAATCCTGGGTACAATAATGGCCTGGGTGCAGTAACGAACCGCGGAGGGGCACGTCCGTGTCGAACGTAGCTGTCGCCGCGCCGCGCAAGACGCGAGGGCCCTGGGCCGTCGCGTTTGCGAAGCTGGCAAGGGACAGGGCCGCCATGGCGTCGCTGGCCGTGTTCCTCCTCATCGTCCTTGCCTGCCTCAGTGCGCCTCTTTATGCGAAATGGGCAGGCGTGGACCCCTTCGCCTCGACGCTCGACGCCGTCATCCAGATCGACGGTGCCGACGTTCCGGTGATGGAACAATCGACGGAGGGGCTCGGGCTTGGCTACACACCGCTCGGCCCGACCTGGCGGCTGGGCAATTATTTCCTCGGCGCCGACAGCCAGGGGCGCGATGTCATGGCCAGGATGCTCTATGGCGGGCTGAGCTCGTTGCTGATCTCCGGAGCAGCAACCATCTTCACCCTGATCCTGGGCACGGCGGCGGGATTGATCGCCGGCTATTTCGGCGGCGTCACCGACACGGTGCTGTCGCGCTTCCTCGACATACTGTGGGCGTTCCCCATTTATCTGCTGGCGATTTCGCTCTCCATCGTCACCATCGCGCATGGCATCACGATAGGACCGATCCAGATCGAGTCCGGCAGTCTGTGGCTGCCTGTCATCATCATCGGTATCGTCTACGTGCCCTATGTGGCTCGTCCGATACGCGGGCAGGTTCTGGCACTGCGCAAAAGCGAATTCGTGCTCGCCGCGATCAATCTGGGCGTGCCGGGGTGGCGCATCCTGTGGCGCGACATCCTGCCCAACGTCACCACGACGCTGATCGTCTTCGTGCCGCTGATGATGGCGCTGAACATGCTTACGGAATCAGCCCTTTCCTTCCTTTCGATCGGCGTGCAGCCGCCGGCCGCGAGCTGGGGCACCATCATCCAGGACGGACAGGCGCTGCTCTACACCAGGCCACTGGTGGCGCTGGTGCCGGGCCTGGCGATCGCGGTTTCCGTCATGGCGCTCAATGTCTTCGGCGACGGTCTGCGCGACGCGCTCGACCCGCGCTCCAAGGTTCGGCTGGGGCGCGACTGATGATCTACGCAATCCTGCGCCGGTTCGGCCAGATGCTGTTCGTGATGTTCGGCATCTCGGTCATCGTCTTCCTGATTTTCTTCGCAACGCCGGGCTCCGATCCGGCGGCGCGCATCGCCGGCCGCAATGCATCGCCCGAAGTGCTGGAGGCGGTACGCCACAGCTTCGGCTTCGACCGGCCGCTCTACGTGCAATATGTGACGATGATGGAGAAGATCTTCGTCACCGGCGATCTGACCTCCTTCGTCAATCGTGGCTGGAAGGTGGTGCCGGCGGTCATGGATTCGATCCCGGTCACGCTCTCGCTGGTGTTCGGAGCGGCGATCCTGTGGGTGGTCGTCTCCATCATCATCGGCATCGCCGCCGCCGCCACGCGCGGCAGCTGGCTGGATAAGCTGCTGATGGCGCTAGGGCTGCTCGGTATTTCGATGCCGGTGTACTGGTTGGGCGAGGTGATGAACCTGATCACCCAGAGCCGCTACCACGACAGCTGGGCGTTCTCCTGGGTGCCGCCGCTCGGCTACAAGAACTTCTCCGACGATCCAAAGGGCTGGTTCCTGACCCTGGTCATTCCGTGGATCACGCTGTCCATTCTCTACATCGGCATTTATGGGCGCGTGCTGCGCGCGGCGATCATCGAATCCCTGCAGGAGGACTATATCCGTACGGCCCGGGCCAAGGGCCTGTCGGAGACCCGCATCCTGCTGCGCCATGCCTTGCGCACGTCGCTCATCGCCTTCGTCACCTTGTTCGGCCTGGATTTCGGTGCGCTGGTCGGAGGCTCGGCCCTGCTGACGGAGGTGGTGTTCGGGCTGCACGGCATCGGCAAGCTCACTTATGACGCGCTGCAGAATCTCGATCTGCCGATGATCATGGCAACGGTGATGTACGCTTCGATGTTCGTGGTTGTTGCCAATGCGGTGGTCGATTTCGTCTACATCCTTCTCGATCCGCGCCTGAGGACATCATGATACTGTCGGTGCGCGACCTCAAAGTATCCTTCCGCACAAATGATGGCCTGGTGCGGGCCATCGATGGCGTTTCCTTCGACCTCGAGGAGAGCGAGATCCTCGGCGTCGTCGGTGAGTCCGGTTCCGGCAAGACCGTGTCGCTGCTGGCCGTCATGGGTCTGATCACCGATCCCAACGCCACCATCGAAGGCTCGATCCGTTACAAGGGCCGCGAACTGGTGGGACTGCCCGCGCGCGAACTGAGGCGGCTGCGCGGCAACGAGATCGCGATGATCTTCCAGGATCCGATGACCGCGTTGACGCCTGTCTACACGATCGGCTGGCAGATCGCCGAACAGATCCGCGCGCATCGCAACATCAGCAAGTCCAAGGCGATGGAGCGCGTGGAGGAATTGCTGGCCGAGGTGAATTTTCCGAACCCGCACGAGGCGATGTCGCGCTACCCGCACCAACTGTCCGGCGGCATGCGTCAACGGGCGGTGATCGCAATGGCTTTGTCCTGCAATCCGGCGTTGCTGGTGGCTGACGAACCGACCACGGCGCTCGACGTCACCGTACAGGCCGGCATTCTCGATCTGGTGCGCAAGCTGCGCGCGACGCACAAGTCGGCGGTGGTCTTCATCACGCATGACATGGGCGTGGTCTCCGAACTCGCCGACCGGGTCATGGTCATGTATGCCGGCCGCGTGGTGGAGCGCGGCAGTCGCGCGGAGCTGTTTTCCGATCCGCGACACCCCTATACGCGCGCGCTGCTCGGTTCGATCCCGCCGCTGACCGGCGAAAAACCACGCCGCCTGCCGGCCATTCCCGGTTCGCCGCCGTCATTGCTGCGATTGCCGCAGGGCTGTGCGTTCGGTCCGCGGTGCCCGGTTCACTATGAGCCCTGCGAGGCCGGCAAACCCGACCTCGGGAGCGGCACTCATGCCGCGGCGTGCTTCAGGGTGGCACAGGCATGAGCGGATCGATGACCGACAAGAATCGCCCCATTATCGAGACGCGTTCGCTGGGCAAGCGCTTTTCGATCGGCAGCCGTTTTTCCGCCGAAGGCAAGCGAACCGTTCATGCGGTCGACAATGTTTCCCTGACCGTGTGGCGCGGCGAGACGGTCGGCCTGGTCGGCGAATCCGGATGCGGCAAGTCCACGCTGGCGCGCTGCCTGGTGAGGCTCTACGACATATCGGACGGCGAGCTTTTGTTCGAAGGCAACGATATCACCTCGAAGTCGCTGTCCGAACTCAGGCCGCTCCGGCGCCGCTTGCAAATGGTTTTCCAGGATCCGTCGGCATCGCTCAATCCGCGCCGGCGCGTCGGCGACCTGGTGGCCGAGCCGCTGCGCATCCATGGCAGGCTCTCGTCGAGCGAGATCACCAGACGCGTGGCGGAACTGTTCGACCTTGTCGGCCTGCTGCCGGATCACGTCATGCGGTTTCCGCACGAATTTTCCGGCGGGCAACGCCAGCGCGTCGGCATCGCGCGGGCTATTGCATTGAACCCGGACCTCGTGGTCCTGGACGAACCCGTCTCCGCGCTCGACGTGTCGGTGCAGGCGCAAATCGTCAACCTGCTTGCCGATCTGCAGGAGAAGCTCAATCTCACTTACATCTTCATCGCCCACGACCTGTCGGTGGTACGTCAGGTTTCAACCCGCATAGCGGTCATGTATCTCGGCTCGATCGTCGAAGAAGGGCCGGCGGAAGAAGTGTTTGCAGCACCGGCCCATCCCTATAGCCAGGCGCTGATCTCGGCGGTTCCTATCGTGGAGACGACGCCCAGCGGGACGCGCAAGCGCATCATCCTCACCGGCGACGTACCGAGCCCTCTGAACCCTCCAACCGGCTGCCGTTTCCATCCCCGATGCCCGATCGCGGCGGAGCGCTGCCGTTCGGAGCGGCCGCAGTTGCGGGAATACCGACCCGGTCGCAAAGTCGCCTGCCACTTTCCGACGATGTAGGCGACACTCACCACCGCACAGGTGATCGCCTTCGCCTGACAGATTTCTCAAAAAATTCCATTTTTTGGCTGGAACCAACCGGCTGTTGGTGCGTTTGGTGGGGTTCGATCGAGCGCATTGCGGTCGACCGGGAGGAAACGATGGATCAATTGCATTTCTTTTCGCCCGTGCGGATTTCGCGCGGGCAAGGACACCCTGCGGAAGAAATCGATAGTGTTGCCGAAGCCATGATGTTCTTGCGGAAATGGCCAACGGGACGGCGCGGTCCGGTTTATCAGTGCGCGCTGAACTGTTGCTCGGCCGCCTTGTCGGGCCAGATGTCGGCCGAGGAAGCAAGGAAAGCGTTCACCGGCTTTGCCCGCATCACGCGCCTTCTCGACGATGACATGGCTTTGCCGGTAGGCGGCGAAGGCAAGGCAAGCGTGCACGCATTGCGGCGATAGGCTGTTGTCCTGACGGTCCTACAAGGTCTCGCGCTGCAGCGGCGCGGGGATCTCGTTGTGCAATGCGCTCCGGGATGGGGCCTCGAAAGTTCGTCCTACATGGCGCACTTTCACAGCGGACGGTCGTCGTTCATGCTTACTTCAGTCACGAGCTTGCGGCGAAGCGCCATGGTGTAGTCGTCTGGCCCCTTCGGCGTCATGACGAAGGCCTGGGAACCGCCAATGACCGATTTGGCAAAATAGGATGCCAGAGGTTGGTCGGGATTCTCATCCTCCGTCGGGATGGCGATGGCATTGATCGTATATCCCTTGGCTATGGCGTTCGACCTGCTCGGCTGGACGGGAAGCCCGTCGTTGTTCTCGCCATTGGAGGAGATATCGATGACTTTCTTTGCGGCCTTTCCCGGGAACTGGTCGAGCAGGAGACTGCCGATGTCGATAGCCGAG
Organism: Mesorhizobium sp. M7A.F.Ca.US.014.04.1.1; assembly: GCF_003998745.1. Lineage (NCBI taxonomy): Bacteria > Pseudomonadati > Pseudomonadota > Alphaproteobacteria > Hyphomicrobiales > Phyllobacteriaceae > Mesorhizobium > Mesorhizobium sp. M7A.F.Ca.US.014.04.1.1. The sequence goes on from NZ_RZRW01000138.1 coordinate 10,038, forward strand.
GAGACGGATGTTCCGCCACGCCCTCTGCGGATGAAGCCGGTATCGCCTTTCCTGCTGATCACCGCAGCCGCCGCTTCGGCATCTTCCAGTCCGCAGATGCTTGTCCACGGCAGCACGACGCGCGCGTGTCCGGGGCTCGACCACTCAAAATAGGCAACGCCGATGCAACCAATATAATTCCGGCTGATGGCGGCGATGATCTCTGGCGAGGTGAGTGCCGCGGCATGTCCCTCGCGTTGCATATCGGCGATCTTCGGATCGATGGATGACGAAAAGTCGACCGCGAACACGATGGCGACGTCAACGTTCGCGGCATGGGCCGAGGCCCCCCAAAACAGCGAAGCTGCAAGTATTCCTGTCACTCTCGAGATTGAACCGGCCGGCGTCAGGAGACTGCCCCAGCCTGTCGCCCGCACCAGTTTGCGAAAGGATGGGGGGCCGGCGTCCTGATGATACACACTGCCAAACATGTCATTCTCCATCTCGACATCCGGTCGTTTCAAAAAGCGGGTTCAACATGTGGAAATCTGGCGGGTGGCCTTGGTGCCCACGCCGAAGAGCAGCAGATCGGCCTTGGTCCACAAGAGATAACAGCCGAGCAAGGTCAGTGGCATGGCGAGGGCCGCGAAGGAGCCGCTCCACCAGACCTCAGGCAAAGCGCGGGCGAGGGCCACTGTCGTCGCCAGCATTGCCGGCAACCGGCTGGCGAGCACCGCACTGCGGAACGGATCGGGCCAAGCGGCCGGCCAGATCGGAATTGGCGTGCCGGGCCTGTGGAAGGTGCTGCCGAATTTGCCCAGCGCATGCAGCAGGCCGGAGGTCGCCGCAAGCAATGGCTCGCCGAGCAGCAACAGGGCAATGCCGAGCCCGATCGCACCCAGGCCCGACAGGAAGTCGCCTAGACGGTTGAGGGCGGGATCGGGAGCATCCGGCCTTGCCCAGGCCCGGTGATAGGCCTCGCCGCCCCAGAAGAAGACCAGGGTGGTCAAGGTCAGCGCAACAGTGCCATGGCTGCCAGCGAAATATTCGATCACCGCCATGGTGACGCTGCTTCCCTCATGCAAGCCGACCGGCGCGGTGGCAATCTGGATCGCCAGACCGACAATGAGGCCGAGCGCATTGCCGCTGTTGTAGTAGCCACCCGGTCCCTTCATGCGGGCGCGAAGCGCCGATACCAAATGTGCGACCGGAAGAAGGATTGTCCGCGCATCCATCACTGCGCCCCCGCGACAAGTCCGGCCGGGTCTGGAATACGTTTCGCATCACCGGCAAGGGCCATCACATTCCTCCACTGGACCTGAATTGTTGGGATGACGATCGCCCGCCCGATTTGCGGACGCAGTTGCAAAGGCAGGGGCCGCGTCGAAGGATTGAACCGAAGCGGTTCGCAAGGACGTGCGTGCCTGCAGCGCTCGGTTCGAAATTGCAACG
>NZ_RZRW01001379.1:0-558 GCF_003998745.1 Mesorhizobium sp. M7A.F.Ca.US.014.04.1.1
CTTCAGAGCGCCGTTGACGCCCCTGCCGACCTCCACGACCTCTCCCATCATCTCGTGGCCCATAATGTCGCCTGGCAGCATGGCTGGCACGTAGTTGTGGTAAAGGTGAAGGTCGGAGCCGCAGATGGCACAACTCGTCACCTTGATAATCGCGTCCCGTTCATCCTCAATTTCTGGATCGGAGACCTGATCGCAGCGTATGTCTTCCTTACCGTGCCAGACCAACGCACGCATAGCCCGCTCCTCTGTTGGCAAGGTCGATCGGGACCCGCGCTTGGCAAGCGGGCATGCTATTCATCGACCGTTCCCGCCGCCTGTCGAACCGCAATGGCCGACCTATGTTCCGGGAGCTTGAGAGAATATTTTGGGCCATTCCAAACGGCGCCTTCGCCTGACCGCGACTCGCTTGCCGCTCCGTCTGAAGTCGGCTCCTCAGTCTTGATGCAGCTACGGCATGTCTTCGTTGTTTGTGCCATGCACGTTGGAGCCGTGCAGGAGGGACTGGATTTCGTCTAGATCGATGTTGCCGTCACCATTCTCGTCGATGCTATTGAACAT
>NZ_RZRW01001380.1:0-557 GCF_003998745.1 Mesorhizobium sp. M7A.F.Ca.US.014.04.1.1
CTGGCTAGAGTTGGTGATCGGGATGCTGCCTTCCCCCTGCCGCATGGGCGCGGTGACGAGTTTCATCACGGCAGCCCGACGCCCGACCCGCGCGGACTGCCGAAAGGGCCGCGGCCGAGGAATATCATCGATCCCTATCTGCATATTGACCAGATCAAGGTGAGGACACGGGATTTCAAATAGTTCTGAGCGCGGAAATCGGCTGGGGGTGGCTCTGGCTAGGTTGAGCACTTGAACCTTGAAGACGCAGGCACGCCAGTCTCTTGTTCCTAAGGGCTCGGCCGACAGAGACGTCCCATCATGGACGGGTTCATCATGGACGGCGACCCTGGACATGATGACGCCACCGGCATCCAAGAGTCTGATAGGAGACCCGAACAATTGAGCGTAGCATTTGCTAAGTAGGAAAGTGCAGACGCCGCGTCGGAAACCATCTTGCCGGCTCGCCCTATCTCCGATCGGATTAACCTCGTCACGGAGGCGGGTCTCAGGATGCTGCAGATTGAATTGGCTCGCGCTCAGGTGGCGGGAATCAGGGACTTGAGCAGCGCTACAAC
>NZ_RZRW01001381.1:0-557 GCF_003998745.1 Mesorhizobium sp. M7A.F.Ca.US.014.04.1.1
CAGCGCGATCGCCACATTGGTGACACCGATGGTCTTGATCGGCTGGTTGAGCAGGATCTGGTTGCGGTTGATCGAAAAACCTTCCGCCGTCAGCAGATCGGCGATGTCGCGGGTCGAAACGGAACCGTAAAGCTGACCGGTTTCGCCGGCGGAGCGAACGGCGATGAAGCTCTTGCCGTCGAGCTTTTCAGCGACCTGGGCCGCTTCCGACTTGCGCTCGAGGTTGCGGGCTTCAAGCTGGGCGCGCTGGCCTTCGAACTTCTTCTTGTTGGCTTCGTTGGCGCGCAGCGCCTTGCCCTGCGGCAGCAGGAAGTTACGGGCGAAGCAGTCCTTGACCTTGACGGTATCGCCCATCTGGCCGAGGCGGGAAACGCGTTCGAGAAGAATGACGTCCATGGATTTGTTCCTTTGGTTGGACGCCAATCGATCGATGAGATCGGCGCCGAATGTCTTGGGAACAGGTCAGGAAGCTTGAGCGCCTTTGGCGCTGGTGTCGCTGTCCTGCCTGTGCGGCAGTTAGAGGTTTTGACCTCAACCCGGGATTTGATGTTCAACCC
>NZ_RZRW01001382.1:0-556 GCF_003998745.1 Mesorhizobium sp. M7A.F.Ca.US.014.04.1.1
ATGCAACCGGGTCTGAGGCGAGCTGCCGCGCGGCGGCGTCGCCGCGCCAGTAGGTGAAGGAACGCTCGGCCCCGGTCAGCGTGATGGCATAGAGGCCAGGCCGTGCGCCCGCTATGATCGGGCTGGAGCCGATGCCGATGCCGTTCTGGCCTAAGAAATCGATCTGGGCTTGCGAGAACGGATCGTCGCCGAAGGCCGAGACATAGGTTGCCGGCCGCTCAGTGCTCAGCGCGTGCAGCGCCCACAGCGTGTTGAACGTGTCGCCGGCAAAGCCCATGCGCCAGTTCGGTCCGGTCTGGCCCGACAGTTCGAGCATGCATTCGCCGATCGAGGCGACGCCGGTTCCCGCCATCTACAATCCTCCAGTGCTTCCCGGTGCTGTAGCTTTTTGCCATCGGCAGCGCCATGCTTGGCAAGCAGGGTTTTTTCCGCCACAGCGTTTTCCCACAGGCTGGCGGGATGCGATCCGTTCGGCAGAGCGTTGTCTGCAGAAGAGGAACCGGTTTGGCATCGATATGGCGTTATCTTCTGGCGGGTCTTGGTCTGGCTGCCTTGC
>NZ_RZRW01001383.1:0-555 GCF_003998745.1 Mesorhizobium sp. M7A.F.Ca.US.014.04.1.1
TGACCAGATCGAGGGCAATTTCTCGCAGATGAAGAGCCTGCTCGGCGAAGCCAACAAGCTCGCCTACAACGTCCAGGACATCGACAGTCAGTTTACGTCCGCTTATGAGAATTTTGGCACCGACCTTTCGAGCCAGCAGCTTGTCGATGGCGCGCGTGAGCGCTGGCGGACTTCGGTGTCGGCTTTCGAGCACTCATTGAAGCCCGGTGCTGTTCCCGTGGACAATATCGACGCGACGCAGCAGCAAACCAGCGCGCTCGTCGACGCCAGCCAATCGGCGGTCGGCGTGCTGCAGGCAACGCAAGCCGGCAACCAGCTTCTCGCCGTGCAGGCAAGACAGGTCGCCGACCTCACCGCAATGCTGGCGGCGCAGGGCAGGGCTGCTGCGCTGGAGCAGGCAAGGACGGCCGCTGCACAGGAGCAGGCGCGAGAACAGTTCAGCCGCTTCATGACGGGCAGCAGATACACCGCGTCATCCGTCAAAATGTTCCACGACTGAGGCGGGTCACGGATCTCCAGATCGCCGCCCGGATAACAACCGTTATTTCACTTGGC
>NZ_RZRW01001384.1:0-554 GCF_003998745.1 Mesorhizobium sp. M7A.F.Ca.US.014.04.1.1
CGCGACAACAGCAGGGCGGCAAGACCGCCGATCGGCCCGCAGCCGACGACCAGCACGAAGCCTGTCGTTTTCGGCAGGCGCCGCACCGCGTGCAGCGCCACCGCCAGCGGCTCGGCCATTGCCGCGACCCGCTCGTCGAGCCCGGCATCGATGATATGCAAAAGCCGTGCGGGCAGCACGGCCTGTTCGGCAAATCCGCCGTCGCAGATTTCTCCGACGAAGCCCAGTGACGCGCAGAGATGACGCCTGCCGGCTTGGCATTGCGCGCAGTCTCCGCACCAGAAGCGGGAATCGGCGACAACCCTGTCACCGATAGCGAAGGCGTCGACGCCCGCGCCGGTGGCGGTCACCGTGCCGGTGAGTTCATGGCCGGCCGTCGAAGGCGACCGGCTTATCCACTGTCCCGTGCGGAAATTATGCAGGTCCGAACCGCAGATGCCGGCGGCATCGACCCTGAGCTTCACCCAGCCTGCATCCGGCGCGCCCGGCGTCGCGATGTCCTCGACGCGCAGATCGCCGGGCGCGCCGGATGCAGGCTGGGTGAAGCTCAGGGT
>NZ_RZRW01001385.1:0-553 GCF_003998745.1 Mesorhizobium sp. M7A.F.Ca.US.014.04.1.1
CCACAGCACCGCCACAGCCGCAGCCAGCTCTTGCATGCGCTTGTCGGCGTGGTGCTGGTGACGACACGCTACGGGCGCTGGATGGTGCCGCCCGACCACGCGATGTGGATTCCAGCCGGCACCGAGCATTCCGTCGAGATGCTGGGCGACGTCTCGATGCGTTCGGTTTATGTCATGCCACAGGCGATCCCCGGGCTGCCCGAAGGCTTGCGCGTCGTCGGCGTCACCGACCTGATGCACAGCCTGATCGTGGAATCGGAGAAGCTCCCGCAAGGCGGCGTTCTGGAAGGACGCGGTGGGCTGATCATGAACCTTCTGCTGCACGAAATCCCGACCTTGCCGGAACGGCCTCTCGGGCTGCCATTTCCGTCCGATCCAAGATTGTCGGCGCTGTGCCGACGCTTCGTCGCAGCACCGTCGCCGCATGCGACCATCGACGAGTGGGCCGATGCAGCCGGCATGAGCCGCCGTTCCTTCACGCGCGCCTTCCAGCGCCAGACCGGCAAGCGCATGCAAGAGCTGGCTGCGGCTGTGGCGGTGCTGTGGGACGCGG
>NZ_RZRW01001386.1:0-551 GCF_003998745.1 Mesorhizobium sp. M7A.F.Ca.US.014.04.1.1
GACTACAGTCGTGCAGACTTTCCGCCGCGTTCGATGTTCCCGGACGACTAGGCCGTCACCGCCGGCAGCGGGCCTCGCCCGGCGATCAAATCCGCCGCCTTCTCGGCGATCATGATCACCGCTGCATTGGTGTTCGAAGACACGATGCTTGGCATGACCGAACTGTCGCAGACGCGCAGGCCCTGCAGTCCGCGCAGACGAAGTTCTGGATCGACGACGCTCCCGGTATCACCGCCCATGCGGCATGAGCCGACCGGATGGTAGGCGCTGCGGCCATGTTCACGGGCGAAGGCTTCGAGCGCTGCGCGCCCCTGCATTGCTGCGCCGGGAAGATGCTCGCGGCTGATGTATTTTGAAAAAGCCGGCTGCGACAGGATCTCGCGGCTGATCTCGATGCCGTCGATGGCGCGCTCGAGATCGTAGCGCTCGGCGAAGGGATTGGGGTCGATGATCGGCGGATCGCGCAGATCACCCGATCGCAGCGTGACGCTGCCGCGCGAGCGGGGGCGGACATGGTAGCTATTCAGCGTGCAGCCATTGCCGCCGGGCAC
>NZ_RZRW01001387.1:0-551 GCF_003998745.1 Mesorhizobium sp. M7A.F.Ca.US.014.04.1.1
CGGCATGCCGTTCGGAGGCTATCAGGTAGATCGGCGTCTCTCCGTCCGGCCGCGCCTTAAGGCGACGAACAGTCTTGGCAAGCATAGAGCCATCCCCCGAAAGATCGTGGAATTGCTTGGGGTTGTCTTCGCGCGAGAGCGGCCACAGCCGTGAGCCGACCCCCCCGCTCATGACAAAACTTACGATCCGGTCAGACATGGTCCAATTCCTCTCAGAATGTCTGGTTGTAGGCTCCGACCTCTGGATTGCCGCCCAGCACGCCATCGAGAGCCTCGAGTATCTCTCGGCGCCGCTCTGGCGACACAGGCTTTCCACAACCAGGACGATCTCCGCTTTGTTCGACGACGCCCAGGCCCCAGGTGCCGTCCTGAAAGCCCGTGGCTTTGATCGGAGCACTGGTTTTGAAGGCGAATGTGTTTGGACTCGCGTGTCCGACTATGTTCACGGTCACGATTTCCGCTCCGCAGTTTAGCGCCAACAGTCGTAACACGCGCCGCACGTGGCCGCCTTCATGAATTCGAGTAGCCCTATCGCCCTAGCTGCCACCCCT
>NZ_RZRW01001388.1:0-550 GCF_003998745.1 Mesorhizobium sp. M7A.F.Ca.US.014.04.1.1
GCTTACGCTGCTGCGCCGTCCCAATGACGCGCTGCGGCTGCTCGATCTGTCCAATCTTGCCGGACAGGCCGGCGTGCTAACGGTCGTCACCAATGATGTCCTTTTCCATAAACCATCACGGCGCATTCTGCAGGATATCGTCACCTGCATCCGCCACAATGTCACGATCGATGATGCCGGGTTTCGCCGCGAGCGGCATGCCGACCGCTACCTGAAACCGCCGGACGAAATGGCACGGCTTTTTGGTCGCTACCCCGAGGCGCTTACGCGGACGCTTGAAATCGCCGAGCGTTGCCGGTTCTCATTGGGCGAGCTTGCCTATCGATATCCCGAGGAGCGCATGCTGCCGGGTCTGACACCGCAGCAGGCCTTGGAGAAACTGACATGGGAAGGCGCGAAGGAGCGCTTTCCCGAAGGTGTGCCGGACAAGGTTGTCGGCACGCTCAGGCATGAATTGCAGCTCATCGAGAAGCTGCAATACGCGCCCTATTTTCTGACGGTCAATGCGATCGTTCGCTTTGCCCGCAGTCAGGACATCCTTTGCCAGGGC
>NZ_RZRW01000139.1:0-11363 GCF_003998745.1 Mesorhizobium sp. M7A.F.Ca.US.014.04.1.1
GTGCCGGTGCGTCCGTGCACCAGATCAACGTTCCGCCGCTCGGCGACCTGGAATTCAATGGTCTCGGTGGCGAAGGTGCCTTTGGTGAACTGAACGTCGGCTACGATCATGACTTCGGCAGCTGGGTCGCAGGCGTCATGGTCGATGCACGCTACTCCGGCATGACTTCCAAGCTGGATCTCGGCGGCGGATCGATCAACGTCGATACCGACTATGGGTTCGATGTGTTGGGCCGCGTTGGCATGAAGATGAACGAATCGACCCTTGCCTATGCGCTTGCCGGCTACAGCTGGCAGCATTTCGATCTGAACGCTTCCGACCCGATCGGCGACATCCTCGACTGGGGCTCCAGCGGCTTCTCGGTCGGTGGCGGACTGGAAACGGCTCTGTCCAGCAATGTCACCGTTGGCCTCGAATATCGCTATTCGCAGTTCGCCAAGAAGGACTTTTCTTCGGAATTCGGCGCACCTGACGACACCCTTACCTCGACTTCCTCTTTCCACACCGTGCGCCTCGGCGCGAAGTACAAGTTCAACTAAAAGGCCCTCCAGCCAAACAGTTGCAGCCCGTCGGCCATGCCGGCGGGCTTTTTTCTTGCGTGGAATACGTCTGCTCCAAACGCAGGCAACAAAAAAGCGGAGCCAAAGCCCCGCTTCCTCGATGACGAGATTTGCCGCCGGTTCATCCGCGGTCGGCAAATCGATCGACAATGGCTTTCTATCGCGACTATGCGACGGGAGTACGACAGCTGTTTCCAGCGGCTAATCTCAGCCTCAAGCGCGCTCGATGCGGCACTGGTAGCAATTGTTGCGCGCCGAGCGGACATGGACGTAGGCGATCTCGTCGCGTTCCAACAAGGTCTTGGCCCGCCCGGTGATGTCTCCGGTCGGGACCACGCCGCCGCTGCCATAGACGATACGGTCATCCCTGCCATAGCCGCGCACGATGTAGTCGGGGCTGTCGAGAATCTCGGGCAGCGCCTCGCCCTCGGCAGCGCCGTCGCATTCCTCGGCATGCAGGAAGATCGGCCCGGTTTCGGCATAGGGCTGAAGCTGCGGGAATGGCCTGTATGCCAGAACAAGATAGGCATCGCCGGCTCCTATGTTCTTCAAACAATGCCGGCAAGGCATGCCGTCACCATCTGAGACCTTTCGCTCGGGCGTTTGGCCATAAGCATCGACGCCACCACGCTGCAGCGTCCTGACAGCTTCGGTCGGCAAAGCTTTGAACTGGATGGTCATGGAAAAATCTCCGGTGTCGTGATTGGAAATTATGTCCTTGAACCCTCGCCGCCCACCCGATTCCTGCCAAATGTCGAAAAGCCGATCGCCCCTCGGCGATCGGCTCTCATCAGATTCCTGTCAAAGGCGCCGGCTAATTAAAATTCGGAGCTGCGACTCAACGGATGAAATCGTCGAAGCGGCGCAGCGTCACCCGGCGATTCTGCCAGTTTTCGTTCTGCGTCTGCACCAGCAAAAACTCCTCACCGTAACCAACGGTTTCCAGTGCATGGCCGGGCACCCTAAATTCGCGCACCAATGTGCGCTTGAGCGAAGCGGCGCGTTGTTCGGACAGGGCCTGGTTCGACTGGAAGGAGCCGACGGCGTCGGTATGGCCCTCGATCAGCACGCGGGCGCCGGGATCGCGGCGCAGGATTCGCCGCAGCGCGTCGGCAATAGTCTCGATCTTGTCGTATTGCGAGTTGGCAATAGCCGCCGAACCGAAGGCGAAGTTGATCGACTGGATATCGATCGAGCGGGCCATGCGGCGCAAATCCGGGCGCCGCTTGAATTCCCGGATGGTGACGCGCTCGTTCGGCCGCAATTTCACACGCGGTGCTGCCTCGAGCTTCCGCTCGATCGTCGCGGCCGAAGGCGTTGTCGCCTGGGCTGCGGCCAGGCTTGGCATGGCAATCGCCGCGATCAGCGCGGCGGCAAGTGTACGGCGGGTCAGCATGTCTTCGTCTCCTTCGGCCTTGGCCGCATTGATGGTGCGGGCAACATGCCAAAAGCAGCCTGAAGGGCCGATGAACGACAGGTTCAGATTCGAGCTGGTGTCAGCTTCCGGCTAGGGCCGCATGACGCTGGCCGCGCGCTCGGCGAAAGGCAGCGGATGCACGATTTCCTTCTTTTGCGCCACCGGTGCAAAGCCGAGCTTCTGGTAAAGCGGCAGAGCCGCCGGATGATCGAGCGTGCAGGTCTGCACCGTCACGCGCTTCGGACCATGCGACCAGGCGGCTGCGATCGCGGAACCCAGGAACCAGCGGCCGATGCCTTGTCCCGTCGCATGTTCCATCATGCCGAAATAGGCGAGCTCGACTTCTTCCGGCAGATGCGGCTTGAGATCGAAGAAGCCGGCGGGTGCGCCGTCGAGATAAAGGACCCTGATGTCGCGATCCTCGCGATGAATGCCGGCGGCAAGCTCGTCGTCATCCAGCCTCAGCACATTGACCCAGTGCCATTTGCGCCCCACCCGGTCCATCAGATAGCGGTAGAAATGCAGCGGAATGTCCTTGGTCTTCAGCAGCGCGATCTGACGGTTGTAGGGCACCGGCGGCGAATAGGCCGGCGGCACATGCATCTCGAGAAACGTCACCGTGACGTCAATATCTTCCAGCGCGCCGTTTTCCATCGTCTTCATTCCTTGCCGATCACAACGGGGCCGGTCACGACAGGCGTGTCGGAAAGCCCGCCCCACTCCGTCCAGGAGCCGTCGTAAAGCCTGTTGTTGGTATGGCCAAGTGTTTCCAGCGCCAGCGTCACCACCGCTGCGGTAATGCCGGAGCCGCATGAGGTGACGACAGGTTTCGACAGATCGATGCCGGCCTCCTCGATCGCCTTGCGCAGGCGGTCCTTCGACAGCAGCTCGCCATTTTCCGACAGCGCCGAATAGGGCAGATTGCGCGCGCCAGGCATATGGCCGGAGCGGATACCCGCGCGCGGCTCAGGCTCGGCGCCGGTAAAGCGGCCCGGTCCCCGGGCGTCGGCGATCTGGCTTGCCCTGGTGTCGACGATCCGGCGCATGTCGGCGAGGCTGGCGACGCGCCCGGAGTCGAAATCGGCATGAAACACGCTTGGCGCGATCTTCGTCGGCTCAGCCGTCACCGGTCTGCCGGCGGCTTTCCAGCCATCGAAGCCGCCATCCAGAATATAGGTCTGGAAGACGCCCATCACCCTGAACATCCACCACGCCCGGGGCGCCGAGAAGAAACCCGGACCATCGTAGACGACGATGGTGTCATCGGCCGAAACGCCCATGGCGCCGACATACTGGGCAAAATGCTGCGGTGACGGCAGCGTATGCGGCAAGGGCGAATCCGGATCCGAAACCGCATCCTGATCCAGAAATCGTGCGCCCGGGATGTGGGCCGAATCATACTCGCCGCGCGCATCGCGCTTCTGCGCCGGGAGATACCAGGATGCGTCGAGAATCGTCAGGCCCGGCTCGCCGAGACGTTGCTGCAGCCAGTCTGCGTCGACGGTGAAGGGGCTGTCCTCGGCCATTTTGTGCTCCTGCTCGCCTTTTGGCGATCACTGTCTGTTCAGTTTGCCGGCATCGGCCCAAAGCGGATGCGGAAGCGCCGGTTTTCACGGCCCTTCTTCTCGATCTTGCCGATGTGGATTTCGCCGACTTCGCCAGTGCTCTTCACATGGGTGCCGCCGCAGGGCTGGCTGTCCACCGAGGCGTTGTCGCCGATACAGACCAGGCGGATCTTGCCGGTGCCGGCCGGCGGCCGGACGTTCTTGGATTTCACCAGGCCGGGATTGGCGGCCAGTTCCTCGTCACTGATCAGCCTGACAAAGATCGGATGATCGGCCCGCACCAGCTCCATCAGCCCGGCGGTGATGTCCTCCTTGGTGAAGCCGGCATCCGGAGCGTCGAAGTCGACACGGCTGTCGTCCTCGGAAACGGCGGCACCGGTGATTGGAAACGGACAGACGACGGTGAGCAAATGGCAAGCCGCATGCATGCGCATCAGGAGATGCCGGCGTTCCCAGTCGATGGCCAACCTCACCGTCTCGCCGACCTGTGGCACTGCTTGCTCCGGCGCCGGCACATGGATGATCTCGTCCTTGGTCTCGCCGGTGAGGGTAGCGGCAATGGCGATGCGGCTGCCGTCCGCGCGTTCGAGACACCCGGTATCGCCCGGTTGGCCGCCCGAAGTGGCGTAGAAGATCGTCCGGTCGAGGATGATGCCGCCGCGGTCGTTGACGGCAACGATCGTCGCATCCGCCGTCCGCAGATAGGCGTCGTCGCGAAACAGGGCATCCGTCCAGTTTGCCATCACGCGACCTTTTCGAACGGCACCGAAATTGTGCTCTTCAGCTCCATCCAACCCGGCACCGGCAGTTGCTTCTCGCGCAGGAATTCCGGGTTGAACAGTTTTGACTGATAGCGCGTGCCGTAGTCACAAAGAATGGTCACGATGGTGTGGCCGGGACCCAATTCCCTGGCCAGGCGGATCGCGCCGGCAATGTTGATGCCGGTCGAGCCACCGACGCAAAGCCCCTCTTCCTGGATCAGGTCGAAGACGATCGGCAGCGCATCCTCATCGGGGATCTGGAAGGAAAAGTCCGGCGTGAACCCTTCGAGATTGGCGGTGATGCGCCCCTGCCCGATGCCTTCGGTGATCGAGCTGCCTTCGGACTTCAGCTCGCCGCTGGTGTAGAAGGAGTAGAGCGCGGCCCCCAGCGGGTCGGCCAGCGCGATCTTCACATCCTTGCTTTTCGCCTTCAGCCCAAAGGCGACGCCGGCCAGCGTGCCGCCGGAACCGACCGCCGAGACAAAGCCATCGACCTTGCCGCCGGTCTGGCTCCAGATTTCCTCTGCTGTGGTGCGGATATGGCCGTCACGGTTGGCAACATTGTCGAACTGGTTGGCCCAGATGGCGCCGTTCGGCTCGGTCCGCGCCAGTTGCTCGGCCAGCCGCCCCGACAGTTTCACATAATTGTTGGGGTTCTTGTAGGGCACGGCAGGCACTTCGATCAGTTCGGCACCGAGCAGCTTGATCGTGTCCTTCTTCTCCTGGCTCTGTGTGTCGGGAATGACGATGACGGTGCGATAGCCGAGCGCCTTGGCGACCAGCGTCAGCCCGATGCCGGTGTTGCCCGCCGTTCCCTCGACGACGACACCGCCGGGTCTCAGCAGCCCACGCTGCTCGGCATCGCGGATGATGAACAGGCCGGCGCGATCCTTGACCGACTGGCCCGGATTCATGAATTCGGCCTTGCCCAGGATCTCGCAACCGGTTTGTTCCGAAGCTTTGTTGAGGCGGATCAAAGGCGTTTTGCCGATCGCGTCGATCACAGAACGGGGCATTCAGGATTCCTTGTGTAGGTGCGCCGAAACCCTAGAAACCCGAAGCTGCAGTTTCAAGGCAAGAATTTGTCTGGTCCAGTCGCATTTGCGGTACTGTAATTGCGTCAGCGCTTCCCGAAACCGACCTCTTGCGCCACAGCTCATTTTCCGGCTGACGTTGAAAAGCAGCTTTTCATTCGATTTCTTCATCGCTAGAGCAAAGCACCAACAAGTCGACAGGGCGCAGCATGACACTCTACCGGGCCAACCCGAAGCACGGCGTCGCCTGGATCACGGGCGGATCGAGCGGCATCGGCCGTGCCTTGGCCAGGGATCTTGCTTCCCAGGGCTATGCCGTCGCGGTGACGGCGCTCGACGACGATCCGATCGACACGCTTGTCGTCGAGACCGCGCAGATGCCGGGCAGCGTCACGGCCTTTCACTGCGACGTCACCGACGAGCCGCGCATGGCAAGAACCGTCGCCGCGATCGAGAAGGAGCTCGGTCCCATCGTGCTCGCCATCTTCAATGCTGGGAATTACATTTCGACGCCGGGGGAGAATCTTGTCGTCAACGACTTTCGCCGGTCCTTCGAGGTCAATTATTTCGGCATCATCAACGGCCTCGTGCCTGCGGTCGAACGCATGCGTGTGCGGGCGCGCGGCCATGTCGTGCTGGTCGGCTCCGTGCCATCCTATTTCGGCTGGCCGACAACGGCCGCCTATGGCGGCACCAAGGCGGCCATCAACATCCTGGCCGAGTCGCTGAAGTATGATTTCGACAAGATGAACGTGCGTATCCAGGTGTTCAACCCAGGCTTCATCGACACCCCGCTGACCGAGAAGAACATGCTGCCGATGCCGGGACTGATGCCGGTCAGCCGCGCATCGCGCCGCATGGCGCGAGGCATCAAGTCGGGCGGTTTCGAAGTCCATTTCCCGCGCCGGACAAGCTGGCCGCTGAAACTGCTCGCCCTGCTGCCGAGGCCGCTGTGCAGAGGGTTTATCAGCCTGATGACCAGTTGGAAGGCGCGGCCTCTGCATTACGACCGCAAGCCGCCGATCGAATAGGACGCCTGCGAAATTGGCAGGCTCCCCGTTTTCGGGCCGCCGTCGCCATGGTTGAGACAAGTGCCGCGTGGAGTCTGCGATGGGGCGACGGATCGTGCTTGCTGTGCTGGGCCTTATTGCCGTTCTCGCACTGGCCTTCGTGTTCGGCCCGCGCGTTCGCGTCGACACCACGATCCGTTTCGATCCCTCGCTCATCGGCGACGATCCGCAGGCCTATGTGGCAAAGGCGGAAGCCGCCATCCCCGGAATCCGAGACGGGCTGGAGAAGGAGATCGTCTGGGCCGATCCGTTGGTGCATGCCAGGACCCCGCTATCGATCGTCTACATCCACGGCTTTTCCGCATCGAAGGGCGAGGTCCGCCCGCTGCCTGACGAAGTGGCGGAACAGCTTGACGCCAATCTCTTCTACACACGGCTTACCGGTCATGGGCAGGATGGCGCGGCGATGACGCAAGGCAGCATCAATGCCTGGATCAACGACTATGAGGAGGCGCTCGCCATCGGCCGGGCGATCGGCGACAAGGTGATCGTCATCTCGACTTCGACCGGCGGCCCGCTGGCGGTCTGGGCGGCAACGCAGCCCGGTGCGTCGGACGGGGTGGCGGCGATTGCGTTCATCTCCCCGAACTTCGGCGTCAAGACTTCGGGCGCCGAGATCCTGACCATGCCGTGGGGCAAACAAATCGCCAGGCTGGTCGCCGGCAAGGAACATAGCTTCGTGCCGCGCAACGCGCTGAATGAAAAATTCTGGACCACCCGCTATCCGATCGAAGCAACCTTGCCGATGCAGGCGCTGACCGAGCTTGCCTATGGCGCGCCGGTGGAGAAGGCGACCGTCCCTGCTTTGTTCATCTTTTCTGATTCGGACAAAGTGGTGCGGGCCGACCGCAGCCGCGAGATTGCCGGGCGCTGGGGCGCGCCGCATGAACTGGTTCCGGTCGACGACACTGGCGACCCGGACAATCACGTCATTGCCGGCGACGCGCTGTCGCCATCGACCACGGCGTTTCTGGCGCAAAGGATCGCCGTCTGGATCGAAGCGGTGGTGAAGTAGGCGACGAAAAAGGGCGACCGAAGCATCGCTTCGGCCGCCCTTTTCTTGTTTCGTCTCGGCAATCAGCCAGCCGAAGCTTGACTGACTGCAGCGCGGTCTGGCTTACGCGGCCCGCGCAGCCGGACGCTTACCGCCGAAGCGGCGCTTGTTGTTGCCCTTGAAGGCCGGCTTGGCGCCGTCCGGCTTGCGCTCGCCGGCGAAGGCCGGCTTGTCGCCGAAGCGCTTCTTGCCAAAGCCGTTGCCCTTGTTCTCGCCACCGGGCCGCCTGCCGTCGCGACGGCCATTGCGGTCGTTGCGGTCATTGGCCGGCTCGAAACGCTCGTTCTTTTCAGCCGGATTGCGCAGCGGATCGGGGCTGCCGAGATGGTCGGCAACGATCGGCAGCTTGGTGCGGATGATGCGCTCGACCTGGCGCAGCTTGCTGTTCTCGGAAGGATCGCAAAGCGTGATCGCGATGCCGTCCATGCCGTTGCGGCCGGTACGGCCGATGCGGTGGACGTAGCTCTCGGCTTCATCCGGCAGGTCGAAATTCACGACATGGCTGATGCCGGGCACGTCGATGCCACGCGCCGCGATGTCGGTCGCCACCAGAATGCGCACCGAGCCGTCGCGGAAATCGTTCAGCGCTTTCTGGCGGGCGTTCTGCGACTTGTTGCCGTGAATGACGGCGGCCTTGAAGCCATCGCGCTCGAGGTCCTTGGTCACCCTGTCGGCACCATGCTTGGTGCGCGAGAAGATGATGACGGACTTCATCGCCTCATCGGCGAGCATCGTCGACAGCACCTGGCGCTTCTGCTTGGTGCGGGCAAAGACGACGCCTTGCACGATCTCGGCCGCTGCCGTGCTTTGCGGCGCGACTTCGACGCGGATCGGGTTCTTCAGCAGGCCCTTGGCCAGTTCGGCGATTTCATTGGGCATGGTCGCCGAGAACAGCACCGTCTGACGATCGGGCGCGGTCGCCTTGGCGATGCGCTTGACGTCGTTGATGAAGCCCATGTCGAGCATGCGGTCGCCCTCGTCGAGCACCAGCCATTTGGTGTCGGCAAGCATGAGGTCGCCCTCACGCACCAGGTCGGTCAACCGGCCGGGCGTTGCGATCAGGATATCGACGCCGGGCGCAACCTTCTTCACCTGGCTGAAGCGCGAGACGCCGCCAAGCACGAGCGCGGTCGAGACATGCGCGCCCTTGGCGAGGATCTTGATCGTGTCCTCGATCTGCACGGCGAGTTCGCGCGTCGGCGCCAGGATAAGCGCACGCGCCGTCTTCGGCCGGCGCTTGGTGCCGAGTGCGATGATCTTCGACAGGATCGGCAGAGCGAAGGCCGCGGTCTTGCCGGAGCCGGTCTGGGCGATGCCGAAAATGTCACGGCCTTCCATCTGCGGCGGGATCGCCTGCGCCTGGATAGGCTTCGGCTCGGTGAAGCCGGCGTTGTGGGTGGCCTTGAGCAGCGCGCCCGTAATACCCAGTGCCGCGAAACCGGTGAGTTCCGCAGTGTTGCTACCGGGCAAAGTGTTTTCGTTGGTCAAAATAATCTTCTTTCACGCGGCTTCTGGCCGCAAACATCGATGGCGGCAGGGCGCAACCTGCCGTCGAACAAATTTTCATGAAACGACAAGGCGGGCGGACGGGTTCGTCCACTCGGCTGCGCTGTCGTGCCCGCAGGCATCATGCCACGGGGCTTTTTCGCCGCTTTGTGATTTACCGGAAAAAGGGCCGATATACCGGAAAGAGGGAAAACAGACGCAACCAGTCTCATTCGTCGAGAAGGCCGGATAAGTCCCGGCCCAAGCGCCTATGCCGCCGCATATGGCCCAGGTCGCCACCAAATGCAAGGGGCGTCATGCTGCAGCGCAGCAAAATCCACGGAGCAAGCGGCGCTTGCGCTCGCTTGCCGGCACGATTACCACGAAATGCCGCTGGCTTGGGAGGTAATCGATGAAGGACGTGCTGAAGGAACTCGAGCGCCGCCGCGAGATCGCCCGCATGGGTGGTGGCCAGGCCCGCATCGATGCCCAGCACAAGAAGGGCAAGCTCACCGCGCGCGAACGCATCGAGGTGTTTCTCGACGAGGGCTCTTTCGAGGAATTCGACATGTATGTCGAACACCGCTCGACCGACTTCGGCATGGAGAAGACCAAGATCGCCGGCGACGGCGTCGTCACCGGCTGGGGCACGGTCAACGGCCGCCCGGTCTATCTCTTCGCCAAGGATTTCACCGTGTTCGGCGGCTCGCTGTCGGAAGCGCATGCCGAGAAGGTCATCAAGGTACAGGAGATGGCGCTGCGCAACCGGGCGCCGATCATCGGCCTCTACGATGCCGGCGGCGCGCGCATCCAGGAAGGCGTCGCAGCACTCGGCGGCTATGCCGAGATCTTTCAGCGCAACGTGCTTGCCTCAGGCGTCATCCCGCAGATTTCCGTCATCATGGGTCCATGCGCCGGCGGCGATGTCTATTCGCCTGCCATGACCGACTTCATCTTCATGGTGCGCGATACCTCCTACATGTTCGTCACCGGACCGGATGTGGTGAAGACCGTGACCAACGAAACGGTGACCGCCGAGAGTCTCGGCGGCGCTTCCGTCCACACGACGAAATCCTCGATCGCCGACGGCGCCTATGACAATGACGTCGAGGCGCTGCTGCAGATGCGCCGGCTGGTCGACCTGCTGCCGGCTTCCAACACATCGGAGCTTCCCGAGATCGAATGCTACCAGTCGGTCACCGACCATGATTTGTCGCTCGACCGGCTGATTCCCGACAACGCCAACAAGCCCTACGACATCAAGGAGCTGATCCTGAAGGTCGCCGACGAAGGCGACTTCTTCGAGATCCAGCAGAATTTCGCCAAGAACATCGTCACCGGCTTCGGGCGCGTCGAGGGCCGCACGGTCGGCTTCGTCGCCAACCAGCCAATGGTGCTGGCCGGCGTGCTCGATTCGGACGCCAGCCGCAAGGCGGCGCGCTTCGTGCGCTTCTGCGACTGTTTTTCGATTCCGATCGTCACCTTCGTCGATGTCCCCGGCTTCCTGCCCGGTACAGCGCAGGAATATGGCGGGCTGATCAAGCATGGCGCGAAACTGCTGTTCGCCTATGCCGAGGCCACCGTGCCGAAGATCACAGTCATCACCAGAAAAGCCTATGGCGGCGCCTATGACGTGATGGCCTCAAAACACCTGCGCGGCGACATGAACTATGCCTGGCCAACGGCACAGATCGCGGTGATGGGTGCGAGGGGCGCGGTCGAGATCATCTACCGCAAGGACATCGGTGATGCCGAAAAGATCGCAGCCCATACAAAGGCATACGAGGATCGCTTCCTGTCGCCCTTCGTCGCCGCCGAACGCGGTTATGTCGACGAGGTGATCATGCCGCACTCGACCCGCCGCCGTATTGCGCGGGCGCTCCGCATGCTGCGCAACAAGGACATGCAGAACCCCTGGAAGAAGCACGACAACATCCCGCTGTGAGACGCCGGCAACTCACTCCTCTTCCGCCGCCCCGAACCCCGCTCCCATGGTGGCGCGGACAGGGCTGCCCCACGGTGTCGCGTGATTGTCGATGCGCATCTGGAAGATGAAATAGGTCGGCGAGCAGAAGCCGATGCCTTTCACTTTGCCGATGCCCGGCGTGTCCGGCGGCAGCGATTGGCACATATAGTCCTCGCGGCAGAAATGATCGGCCGAACAGGCCGGCCGGTTGCCGCGATTGACGGCGCCGCCAAGGCATTGGTCGAAATTGTTGGTGGCCACGCAGATGTCGAATTTCTTGCCGCCGACCAGCCCGCAAATCTCGTTCGGCATCGGCTTGCCAGCTTTGAAGGCCGCGAAGGCACGGTCCTTGTCGTCGCAGCCGCGATAGGCGATGCCGCCCGGCACGCCGATCTTCGGCGGACGGCCGGTGCAGGCGGTGCCCGACGCCGCAGGCGCGGAGGCCGCCAAC